>JAYSQG010000045.1:0-4006 GCA_043721685.1 Saprospiraceae bacterium
AAAATTGAAGCGATAATGCTCTGATAATGTGATAATTTCAGTGTTAGTACCCGTTGCCATATCTGCCAAACGTGACAAACCGAGAATCAAAATGACCCATTTACCCGTTCTGTAAGATTCACCGTTTTTAATCATCAAATCGAAAAGTGAATCGGCACAAGCCCAAACACCTGCCAAGAGAAACACCCCTGAAATGACTTGAAGTAGAGCCGTGTTTCTATAAATTTCCGTGATGTGTGCCCAATTTTTCTCGACGATTGAAGTTGCTATAATGGGTTGAGCAATACCTGACAAGGCTTTCCGTGGTACGTCTATGGCTTCTGCAATCATAGCTCCGAATCCAAATATGGCTAATTGTTCATATCCAAGCATAGGTGTTATGAACATTTTATCGGCGTATTGGGTAAAAACACTGCCCAAAACGATAAAAATATTGAAGCTCGAAAATCGAAGCATTTCTCGAGCATTTTCGTTAAAAATCTTATTACTTTTTAACGAAGGCAGGCAAAAACTGGTTTTTCTTAGAAAATAAACATAAAAACCTAAACCAACAACCATCAAAAAGAAAGTGAAAGCCAAACCTTTGAAAACCTGTGCGAAACCAATGAGACCAAAGAAATAGAGCAAAATAAGTGTTGGTTGTGCAATTTTAGGCAATAAATTTTGAAAAATGGAAGGAACTACTATGCGGTTTTGATTGGTTGCAAAAGAGTTTAACAAAGTAGCCAATGACACTAAAAATGTAAAAATCAGGATAAAATGCAAGGAATTAAGAAACAGTTGGCTGTCTTTTTGAAACAAAGATGCTAAGTCATTCCTAAAAAAATAAACCAAACCAATAAAAAAAAGATTTGAAATAACTGTAAAACCTGTCAAAATCGGCAGATAACCATTATCGGTTCCGTCTTTTGTTTTAAAAACAGGATAAAAACGCATGGTAGTCATACTAATCGCAAACGAAGCAAACGGCGCAAAAAAAGCAGCCGTACTGATAGCAAACTGAATCATACCGATTTCAGTTTTATCAATGAGCGTATAAATAAAAATGGAACTAATCGCACCAATACCTACGCCGAGATAACTTACGAGGCTGTTTTTTATGCTTTGTCTTTTTATGATGCCCATTGTGTTATGCGCTTTTAGCTGCTTTTTGTATCGCTAAATTTATAGTCACGATATGTTTGGTCATTGAAAAATCGTTAAAAACGATTTCTTTTCCTTTCAAACCCATAACATGAGCTTGTTCGGGGTTGTCTGCCAGACGTATCATGGCTTGTGCCATGCCTTCTAAGTCATACTCTTTTACTAAAAAACCATTGACACCTTCTTTAATAATATCTGGAATCCCTGCATGGTAAGTAGCAACAACAGGTAAACCCCCTGCATTGGCTTCCATAATAACAACAGGTGTTCCTTCCATATCGCCACTTTCTGACGTAACCGAATGTTGAACGAAAGCAAAAGCAGTGGAAAAGAGATTCTGCAACTGCGTTGAAGTGATTTGTCCTAAAAAATTTACTGCCTTTTGAATACCTAAATCCATCGCTAATTGCTTACAAACAGGCAATAAATCACCCTCTCCGCCAAAGGATAAAGTCGCATTTGGGTATTTTTCTAAAACTTTTGCAAAGGCTTTAAGCGTCGTTTGAGGTGATTTTTTTGCCGTGAAACGACCAACGGCTACAAAATGATAAGCAATCGGCTTATTAACGACCTTGAAAAAAGCATCATTCGGGGCGCAAGGTGTCCAAACGAGTTTTTGTTCAGGACAACCTAAATTCATTAAATGTTTTTTCATGTATTGTGAAACGACGATGATAGAATCTGCGTATTGAAAAAGCCGTTGATAAACCTGTCCATATTCATCCAAAACAGGTTTTTCATGTGCATCTGCACCATGAAATATGACGACTAAAGGGATTTTCAAGTCTTCACAAATAGGGAGGACTTTGGCGGCTGTGATACCATATTCGGCAAAACAAACATCTGGATTTACTTTTTTAAGGGCTTTTTTAAGGGCTTGTTGCTTATAATTGAGCTTGTTTCCAAGTATTTTATTTTTAAAAAGATACCAAACTGCCATTGGCATTGAAAACAATTTCCCAACACCTTCTAAATGCGTTGGACACCAACCACTATAAAAATAGGCGATATGACCCGATAATAAAGTTTTGTGTGCATTGATAAAAGTTGACGGAACAACAGCTTGGTCAGGAGAACATAATGCTATTTTAAGCGTGTCTGTATGCATTTTTCAAGTAAAAATCTTAGTAAAAGTCCTAAAATACTGAGGGGGGGTATTTTTGCGTATGATGAAATTCCCCACTACACGTTTCCCTTTTTTAAGAGTGATTTGACCCGATTCTCTTTTATTATTTTTGAAAAAGGTATCCTATCACGTATTTTTTCAGAAAGTGGTCTGTCAATTTTTTGAAATTTAGGTTGTCGTTCTATAACCGCATGAAAATAATCATTCTCATCCCAAATTCTTTTATAAGCGAAATAGATAACTTCTCCTTGTACAGCCGTCGCGAAATCATGTATTTCTTTAACCGTAATCACTTCATCAATCGGTTGCAAGCCTTCTTTGTTGTGTTCAATAAGCCATCTTTGTTGCAAAGCGGTTGGACAAGTAATGATAATTCGACCACTTTCATTTAAAATAGCCGCAATAGATTGATGAAAAAATGCACGGGCTTCGGCAGGAATATGTTCATAAACATCTACTAACAAGACTGCATCAAAACGATTATTATCTTGAAAATCCTTAACTGTAATATCCTGCTGTGCAAATGTCAAATTATTTTTTTCAAATAGAGAATGGGCTATTTTGATGGATTCAGGGCTTAAATCAACACCAAAAACAGTGCTGCTGCTCCTTTTTTTCGCCACTTCAAAAGATGTCCAACCTATACCACAACCGACATCTAAAATAGCCTTGGTCTGTTTTGGCAACCATGCTAAAATATGTTTTATAGCCGATTTAGTGCGTGGATTGCTAACAATATAGTCCTCCGTCAAGGCTTTTGAAAAAGCATTGTAATACTTTTGCGCCTCCTCCATTTTTGATTCTACTGATGTCATTTGTCTATTTTTTTGGCAACCACCAAATAAATGGCAGCATCTCGATGATGTAAAGAACCGTTGTCAACTATTTTTTGACACAATAGTATGATTAAAGATAAAATAGGGGGCAAAAAACGCGGTATTTTCCACTGAATACCGTCTTGGAATAATTGAAGACCACTGGCAGCTAAACTGATTAGCCCTAAGGTTTCAGTTATAACAAAGCCGTTTTTTACTATTGTACGTTCCAAACCATCTTTCGTCCATCGCCACAAATCAGTTGGGTTGGGATGATACATCCAATAGCCATGAGTTGAGAGTAAGAGAACACCGTCTTTTTTTAATACCCGATGGGCTTCTGAAAGATAAGCATCAACATCTGTCACGTGTTCGAGCACTTGCGTTGAGAGTACAACGTCTATGGTTTCTTTCTCAATAGCAATATCGCCATTTGGCTCAATTAATACCTCTGCCGTTGTATTTTCTGCTATATCTGCACCTAAATAACGATTAAAATAAGGTGTAAATAAACTCGCATACGGTTTTGCACCGCAACCATAATCTAACAGGGCATCTAACTTTTGCGTTTCTGAAAAATGAGCTTTGACGACATAGACTAAACCACGACGAAGTTGAGTCAATACATGATAGCGTGTTCCTGTCAAAGAGGGATTAATTCTTTCATTCATAAGTAGTAATATCGGATTGTCGAATCTTTTGTTTCAAATCTTAGGGCAAAGATTAAAATAAATTGTAAAAAAGAGGGTAAAACGAATGTAAAAAGAAATTCTACTTTTTTATTTGCAATTTCTTTTTACCTTTTAAACAAGTTATTGCCGAAATGTAGGGCAAGGACAAGAGGTGTTTTTATAAAAGTCGTTTAAATATAAAAATCATAATCAATTTGGACAACTGATAGCATTTCTAATCATATTGCCTG
>JAYSQG010000046.1:0-2456 GCA_043721685.1 Saprospiraceae bacterium
AAGCATACCCCTCAGTAAAAAGGGCATTAGCAGCAGCAAAACGACGTTCTAAAACAGACGATTTAGTTTATGTCGGGGGTAGTACCTTTGTTGTTGCGGAGGTTATTTGATTAAAAATTGTCATTATTTAATACATACTTTTTGTCATTCTGAACGCAGTGAAAGAATCTGAAAGTAATGTTTATTAAGATTCTTTCACTCCGTTCAGAATGACAAAAAAGTATAATAAAAAAGTAAAAATGGATTCTAAAGTTATTAAAAAATCGAAAATAGAGATTGAAGTCGGTTTAGATAAGGATAATTTTCCTATTGAAATCTTATGGCATTCATCAGATGCGCCTGTGGGTTTTCCCGTGCAAGAAGCCAAGGCGATGTTGGTTTCATTCCTCGATAAAGAAACGCGGGACACTTTGAAAATAGATTTATGGACAAAGGAAATGCAAGTCGAAGAAATGGATAGAATGATGTTTCATACTTTGCGTTCATTAGCGGATAGCTATTTCAAAGCCACAAATAATAAAGAAATGGCAGAACAAATGCAGCATTTTGCGCATTATTTTGGTGAAAAAACAAAGATTATTGCGCCGCCAACTAAATGAAATGACTAAATGACTTTGAGTTTGGTCAGGTTAAATTAACAGAGGGCGACCGTAAAGGTCGCCCTCGTGTTTACAATAATAAAAACCTTAAATCAACGGCTTACTGTTCCGTTTGAGCGTTTTTCCTCCGCATTATTTTCTTTTGAAAACATCCAAACCCTGCAAGGTCAATCTTTGCTCTGTTTTCATGTTTTAATACATGACAAGTCCGCCTCCCCCCCTGCTTGGTGTCTTCACCAAGTGAATATTCTATTGCATTTAAGGTCAAACTATTTCAATATCATCACTTTTTCTTTAGCAAAACTTACAAAATGAAGCAACAAACGTACTGTTTTTGGAATCCTGCATCTTTTTTTGTCGTTTTATGTCTGCTTTTTACAACGCCAATACTGAGGGGGCAAACCATCTATACTGGTTCAGCCAATGGCGATTGGTTGACCCCCTCAAATTGGTCGAATGGTCTGCCTGCTGTCGGCAATGAACCGACCATCGTTGGGGGCACTATCGTGTGTATAAACGGCACGGTCACGTTGAATTATGGCGTTACAAATTTTGGCTCAATTATCAACAAAGGAACGACGACTTTATCGGGCAGCATCAACAGTGGTGGTACTTTGGAGAATCAAGGCACTTTTTCAATCAATTTGGCTGCGACTATGACCAGTTCCGGCGGTTTTACCAATTCTGGGACATTTACAAACAATGGCACTGATAACTGTAGTGGTATTTTCAATAATGAAAGTGGGGGTCGTTTGGAAAGTGCCGCAACCATCAATTTGTCGGGGCGCATCAACAACAAATTGGGGGCGACGATTACGTCCAGTTTCCGTTTCAATATTCTGGCAAATGGTTATGTCTCAAATTTTGCTCAATTTACCAATGCCAATATGATTGACATTGCTTTGGGCGGTACTTATTGCAACGAAACATTGAGTATATTGACGGGTCAATTTGGTTCTGCTATTGTGAATGCGGGTTATTTCAAAATTGCCTCTTCTTCGACTGTGACGACAAATGGGACGATAACCAATGCCCGAAAATTTGATATTTATGGCACTTATGACGCTATGGGCGGAGGTCAAATCATCAATTCTGACATTCTTTGCAATTATGGTTTGGTCAAAAACGTAAATATTATCAACAACAGTGGCGTTTGGAAAAACTTTGGTACAACAGAGAACAATTCGGGCGGCGTTTGGACAAATACTAATAAAATTGAGAACAATACAGGGGCTTTGATTTCAAACTTCTATGAAATCTTTAACAAACCAGCCGCTACGATTGTCAATAATGGCGCTATTCTGAATGGCGTTCGTCTTTTTAATGAAGGAACGGTGACAAATAATGCCAGTTTTATTACAACGGGCGATGTTTTGAATAAAATCGGTGGCGTTTTCATCAATACGGGTGTTTTAGTGGTACGGGAAGGTTCGATTCAAAACGAGGGTACACTAACGAATCAAAATACACTCACGAATGAAGCATGTGCAATCATTTCGAATAAAGCCGGAGCGACCATTAACAATACAGGTCTTTTAGAGAACAAAGGCATCATTTTCCAACGCGGCATTTTGACTGGCAATGCCGTCGTTGAAACCAATGGTTATACTCAAGGGTTAATTGCGTTGCAAAAGGCATTTCGATTGAGGTCGGAATAGCCTTTTGTTTTTTTGGGTCAAAATTCGTAACGGGCTATATGAAATTCGTAACGAGCTATTTGAAAACAAGAATTTTACACTTTAATATATACAATTATTAATTTACTCATGTTACGCATTGTTTTATTTTAAGCCCGTTAGGGCTGACACCGTTTATAGAAAAGTAAATCAAGCCATTTTTCTAAGGTGCGTAGCGCCG
>JAYSQG010000047.1:0-8584 GCA_043721685.1 Saprospiraceae bacterium
CGCAGTCAGTGTCGATAGGTGCTGCGGTTGAATTATAGACGGGCGTACCTCCCACATTCGTTGGGCTGTCAATAATGCCCGATGGATGAGAAATGCCTGTACTCGTCACCAAAGCATACGTTGCGCCTTCAAAGGTAGCTGTACCTGTGCGTGTTTCGCGGACGATGCGGCGGTCAACGGTGTCACGACAAGGCAATATTGCTCCTGCACTGTCCAAAACAGAAGCATAAGCGTCTTCTGCGGTTTGGGTTCTGATGGTTGGATAAGGAAAAGGATTGGTTTGTTTTGCAGCAGTTAACAAAGCTGTTGCGCCTGCATAGCTGTCTTTTTGGATGCCTTTTGCCCAGTTATCGGCTGTGACATCGGGGAAACTAGCGACATAGTTTCCTGCTATATAAAACTTACCACCCCAAACGGTGTCTGTGCCATTGTAATAAAAACTGGTGTAATTGAAAATACGGTTGCGTTTGTTGGAGGTCGAACTCGTGGTCAAACTGCCCGGCGTGGCGGGACCTGCTTTGTAATAATTGTTGACCATATTGTAAAAACCGCCTTCGCCACCATAGCCTGAGTTGATATTGCCCCAATTATAAATCACGTTGTTACGGAAGTCAGTTGAGTCCTTAAATTGTTGCCCAACATAACGTGTACCATTAAAACGGGGTGTCCGAGACGTGTGGTGCGCCATCAAATTGTGGTGATAAGCTGCGTTTTCGCCGCCCCAAATACCTGCATAGCCGTGTTGTCCTTTGTTATGGACGGAGTTAAAAAGGCTTTCGCTGATGATAGACCATTGCAAAGTGAAGTTTTTGATGTCATAAAACGTCGCTGTTTCGTCAATAGACCAACTGAACGAACAGTGGTCAATGATGATATTTTGATAGTTGCCCGACCAGCAATTGATGGCATCGTCTTCCACTGCATTGGCATCGCCAAACCGACTGCGGATATAGGGGATGACGATATTACTCGCTTGAATATTCAAGGTATAACCCGTTAAACAGATGCCATCGCCAGGTGCAGTTTGTCCTGCAATCGTGATATTACTTTGTTTCAATGACAATTTGCTTAGTAATTTGATTTCGCCTGACACCCTAAAAACGATGGTGCGATTGGGTTGACTGATGCCATCTCGTAGGCTACCTGTGCCCGAATCGTTGAGGTTGGTGACTTCATAGACAGTGCCGCCACGTCCACCGAGCGCAAAACGTCCGCCACCTTCTGCTTCTGGAAAAGCCAATTGTTGGGCAGATAAAGTTGTTGATAAAAGGAAAAAGCAAAGGATGGTGCTGAATGACTGTTTAAACATCTTGTTGTTGTTTTAATTTTTAATGATTCTTTCACAAAAATAAGTGAATGGATTGGCTATCAGATGTTTAATAGCGGCAACGTTTCCGAGGCTTGAGCTTAGGGGTTTTCATGGAAAGTAAAATACCCCCCCTCCCAACTGTATTGGGACAGGTCAGTATTTCACCCATTTTTTTGCTCAATTACTTAATCAAAGTCCCATTAACCAGCACATTTGAAAGCGTCAAACCGTTTATCAATCCTTTGTCATAAGCACCATTTTTAGCTTTTATTTTCAAATGGTCAAACGTGAAATTGGACAATCGGTCATGTTCCGTAATTGCCATATCAAAAAACACATCGCAGTCCAATTCGATGTTTTTCAAAGTGATGTTTTCAGAGTAAGACAACGGCACATCCTTTCTGCCTTTTAAGTCAAAAAACTGTGTCCACGGTTTCACATATATCAAACTAAATGTTTTTGTTGTGAATGGCTTCACTACCACACGTTAAGGCAGCATGATAAAAGCCAAATTCGCAATCTTCAATGATGATATTTGTGTTTTCGCCATTGTTCGGGTCGGTATCCGCAAAAAGACCTTTGCCACCTTTTAAGGCAATCGCGTCGTCATTGACCGCCATATAACAGCCTTTTATGAGGACATTGGAACACACATCTAAATCTATGGCATCTGTACTTGGTGCTTTCACAGGCTCATGTGGCGAGGCAATGTGCAGATCCATAATTTTGACATTCTTGCACTGATAATAATGACTTGTCCAAAAACCCGAATTGTGCAGTTTTACGTCTTGCACTTGCACATTATTACATTTCCATATAAAAACCAATCGAGGTCTCGACACTTCTAGGTTGGTGCATTGAGGATTTTCCTTTCGTCTTTGCCAAAAGGCTTCCCAATATTTGAGACCGTTGCCGTCAATTGTGCCTTTTCCAGAAATTGTAAAACCGTGAACACCATAAGCGTTTACCAAAGCCGAGAAATAATCAATGCTTTGACCTTCTATGCGAGAAGGGATATTTGGGTAGTCGGCGATATTGTCCGAGCCTTTCAAAACAGCCCCCTCAGTAATATAAAGGTGTGTTTTGGGTTTGAAAAACAAAGCACCGCTTAGAAAAACGCCTTTTGGAATGATGACAACGCCGCCGCCTTGACTTGAAGCCGCATCTATTGTTTTTTGAATGATAGCCGTTTGCAAAACCGTACTATCATTGACCGCCCCAAAATCCACAATATTGTAGGGCTTACCGAGGTCGTTCAATTCCACTTTTTTCACATTCGTAAACCAATCGGGTATTTTTGTACCATCGGGGAAAAAAGCATTTCGTTTTGCTTGTGAACAACTTAATTGTGAAAATCCCAAAATGCAAAGGGCAAATAGACAGATACTTTTCATTTTTATAGTCTTTTCAGCAAATTTAGCTTGTAAAACCCAATGTTTCTGTAACTTCATCGGTAACGTTTCCGAAAGAGATTATAATTTATCCGTTACTCTTTTGTGATACTTGTTTTGTTCCTTTGTTGAAGGAACTAATTACTCCCCCTCAGTATTTTCACTTAAAAGTAAAAAAAGATGAATAGTAACGAAGACATAGCCACGATTCAACTACAAAAAGGCATGACCATTTCTTACAAAGATGTATATAGCCAAAACTTCTCATCTGTCGAACGGTTTATCGTCAATAACAGCGGTACATCGGAAGATGCAAAAGATATTTTTCAAGAAGCCATGATTGTCTTATATGAAAAATTGCAACGAGACGATTTCGTTTTGACCGCTTCTTTGAAAACCTATATTGTTGCGATTAGTAAAAATTTATGGTTGAAACACCGCAGAAATGTATCCAATCATCGCCAAATTGAGCTTTCTGACTTGCTTTCTAATCAATTTCATGAAGAAATAGCTTTGTCCATTGAGAAAGAGAAAACGTATTTGGAGCGATTAGAAACCTATCTCACAAAAATAACACAGCATTGTTATCGCCTCATTCGGGCGATGTTTTTTATGGATAAAAGTGCCGAAGAGGTGCAAGATGAGTTTGGTTATACGACAAAACACAATGTTCAAAACCAAAAATATAAATGCGTTGAACAAATCAAAAAAGTAAAAGAACAAGAAGATAAAAAAGAAATGTAAATGCATCCGAGTATTAAAATGTACGGCGCAGAATGGTGCCCCGATTGTAGAAGAACCAAAGAGTTTTTCAAAAAAAACAATGTTGATTTTGAATATATCAATGTTGATTTAAGCCCCGATGCATCCGATTTGGTAGAAGGTTTTAACAAAGGAAAACGCATAATTCCGACGGTTTTGATAGATGAAAAACCGTTTAGTAACCCTCAAAACTTTGAATTAGCCAGTATTTTGGGCATCAATAAACAAGGTAAAGTGCAAATGTTTGGTGCTGATTGGTGTCCTGATTGTAGAAGAGCGAAACGTTTTTTGCAAGACAATCAAATCAATTTTCAATTTATTGATGTCGAAACGACTGATGGGGCAAGCGATTTTGTGAAAAACATAAACAAAGGCAAACGCATTATTCCTACCATCCTCATCAATGATGTGGCGTACTCAAACCCTGACAATACAACTTTAACTACGCTTTTAGCCTTAGATACGGTTGCCGACACACGTATTTATGATGTCATAATTGTCGGCGGCGGTGCTGCGGGATTGACAACGGCTATTTATGCCCAACGGGATAAATTTGATTCCCTCATATTGGAAAAGAAAAACATTGGTGGAAACGCTTTTATCACTAAAAAAATTGAAAATTATCCTGGTTTCATGGAAGTTTCAGGACCCGATTTGATGGATAGAATGACGATACAAGCCGAAACTTTGGGCGCAAAAATTGAAACAGGCGAAGAAATATTGGATATTGAAAAATTAGAAACACATTTTAAAGTGCATACCAAAAGCCAAACGTATTTTTCAAAATCGGTGGTTTTAAGCACGGGCAGTACATACAAAACATTGGGTATAGAAAACGAAGCAGAGCTTATCGGGGCGGGCATCCATTTTTGTGCAACCTGTGACGGCGCATTTTATAGAGACAAAGAAGTTATCGTTATTGGCGGTGGCAACAGTGCCTTAGAAGAAGGTATGTTTTTGGCAGGTTTTTGCAAAAAAATAAGCATTGTACATAGAAGTGAAACGTTTTCTGCGAGTGATATCTATCTCGAAAAGTTGAAAAACTACTCAAATATTGACGTTTTTCTCAATAAAAAGGCTATAAAATTTGAATCCAATGCACAAGGCACTTTCGACAAACTTGTTTTTCAAGACAATACGACGAAAGAAATGGGCGAAATAAAAGCCGATGGCGTATTCATTTTCATTGGTTTAATCCCTAATACCCAAGCATTTGAAGGCTTGGTCAATTTGTCTCAAAGCAAACACATCCTGACAAAAGGACTCAACCAAACCAACGTAGCAGGTATTTTTGCGGCGGGCGATTGCCGTCATGGTGCTATCGCACAAGTTGCCGCTGCAACAGGAGAGGGCGTGGTAGCGAGTTATGGGATAAAAGAATATTTGCGAAAATAATTTTATGAAAACATCAACAGCCAAGCCTGAAATCATCACTTTATCTGAACAACTGTTGTGGCAGGTGAAAATGGGCAAATGGGCGGACGATTTGGAAGAGACATTAGAACATATCAAAATGGATGAATTGGTATCTGAATTAAACAACGATGCAGCAAAAAAGACATTTTGGATAAATATTTACAATGCGTTCTTTCAAATATTGTCCGTTCAAAAAAAGAAAACCAAGCCTGA
This sequence comes from Saprospiraceae bacterium, assembly GCA_043721685.1. GTDB lineage: Bacteria > Bacteroidota > Bacteroidia > Chitinophagales > Saprospiraceae > JAAFJT01. Next base: position 5,092 of record JAYSQG010000047.1, read on the forward strand.
AATCTTTACACAAAAACTCATTACCATTGCCAATACGCCTTTTAGTTTAGACGATATTGAGCATGGTATTTTGAGGCGATACAGATGGAAATTAAGTTTGGGCTATTTACCCAATCTCTTTACTGAAAACTTTATTAAGCAATTGAGTGTTGAAGCCATTGATTTTAGGATTCATTTTGCCTTGAATTGTGGCGCAAAAAGCTGCCCACCGATTGCATTTTATACGCTATCAAAACTTGAAAACCAATTAGAAACCGCTGCGTTTTCTTTTTTAACAGCAGAAACAGAAGTGGGTGTAAAGAATAAAAAATAAGAACGCAAACAAACAAACCAGTAACAAAACCTTATCGTAGATAAGTGTATAATTGCATTAGAAATGAGCAACCAGAACGCAGCCATACTCCTTTTTAGCCGAACCGCAACCGCCGAAGCCGCTGCAAAGCCTTTGGCATTGGGCAAACGTTCTGCTGAATCCGTAGCGGGTTTTATGGTCAATCATATTAAAAAGTTAACCGCAAAAACCCAATTACCTGTCTTATTTTTTTCAGAACAACAACAACGTGGCGACACCTTTGGCGAGCGTTTTGCCAATGCCTTTGAAGACCTTTTTGCGTTGGGTTATGAACGCGTTATCGCTATTGGCAACGACTGTTTGACGGTCTCAACTTCTGATATTTTAAGGGCTGCGAAAGCCCTTAAAACGACCCCCTCAGTATTAGGTGCAACAACCGACGGCGGCGCATATCTCATTGGTTTAGATAAATCTGTTTTTCAAAAAAACGACTTTCAAAACATTCATTGGCAAACAAGTGCCACGTTTTCAGAACTTGTTCAATTCATTGAAAAACAAAGCTTTACAACCTTTTTTCTTTCCGATAAATCAGATGTTGATAGTGTTGCAGATTGGAAAAACACATTGCTCGTTGTTTCTATTGCTGTTAAAAAAACACTTTTACGGCTTTTACAAATAGGTCAGCCCATTCCTTCTATACGTGCTTTACTGCCCATCAATGACCGCTTTTTAAGCACCTCAATCGCCCTTCGTGCGCCACCTTTCCTTCAATAAAAACTTAAATTAAAAAGGACTTTATTATCCTGAAAAAGAGGGTAAAACAGCCTGTTTTTTCTTAAAAATTACTCTGATACTGAGGGGGTGCATCGTGTGCTGTGGCATCGAGCTGTCCTTCTGTATTTTCATAAAATATCTGAAATGTATAGAAAAATCACTCAAACGGCAACAAATAAGCTCATGCACGGCTTATTTTACTTGTTTATGCTGCTGCCTTTTTCAACCCTTTTGGCACAGCAAAGTAAAACAATTACAGGTACTATTTATGATGCTAAAACCAAACAGAGCATCGTTGGAGCTTATATAATGGAACGCAATGTATTGGGCGTGGTTTCGGATGCAAAAGGCTCATTTACCCTTCAGATTGGGGGAAACGTTTCTAAAATATTCGTTTCGTCACTTGGTTATCAAACACAAGATATTGTGCTTAATGGTCAATCTAATGTGACGATTTATTTAGAAGCAGGTATTGAATTGTCTGAAATCGTCGTCACCGCTCTGGGTTTGGAACGCTCGTCAAAAAGCCTCGGTTATGCCGTTCAGCAAATTGATGGTGCAGAATTGAGCAAAGTAAAATCAGCTAATTTTTTGGATAACTTAGCAGGTAAAGTAGCGGGTGTCACCGTTATTTCAGGCTCTTCGGGCGTGGGTTCGTCTTCAAAAATCAATATCAGAGGTGAGTCTTCTTTCACCAATACCAACCCGCTTTTTGTTGTTGACGGCATTCCCATCAACAACAATACCGTCGTTAACACAACAAATGACGATGCAAACGGATTTATGGAAGTGGATTTCGGCAACGGCGCAATGGAAGTCAATCAAGACGATATTGAATCAGTCACCGTCTTGAAAGGTGGAACGGCAGCCGCTTTGTACGGCGCAAGAGCCTCAAACGGTGCGATTATCATCAAAACCAAGAACGGTGCTAAAAGTAAAGGCATCGGCGTGTCGTTCAATTCAACCAGTTTTGTAGAAACCCCTTTCCAATTGCCGCAATTTCAAAACACCTACGGCTTAGGCAATAGCGGCAAGTATGCCTACAAAGACGGTTTGGGCGGCGGCATCAACGACAATATCACGTATAGTTATGGACCCCGTTTAGATGCAGGTTTGAACATCGCTCAATACGACAGCCCTGTGACGCTGCCAAACGGTCAAGTGGTGCGTGCGGGTGATGTGGCGATTCATGGTGGTGCGCGGATAACGCCCACGCCTTTTGTTGCATACCCCCATAATTTGAGTGATTTTTATGGTACAGGTTCTACTTTAATCAATAATTTGGCATTTACGGCGGGTAATGACAAGTACAATGCCCGTTTGTCGTTGACGAATTTGGACAGTAAATCCTATATCCCAGGCGTTGATTTGAAGCGCAAAACCATCTCAACAGCGTTTAATTTCAACCCAACGGATAAGCTGAAAATCACGTCGAATATCAACTATATTAATTCTTCAAGTAAAAATCGTCCTGCCACGAAGTACGGTTCTGAAAACATCAATTACGCTTTGGTGGCGTGGTTTGGGCGTTCAAATAATATTGAACCGCTAAAAAACTATTGGCAACCTGGTTTGGAGAACGTACAGCAATTTTCTTACAACTATACTTTCTTTGATAATCCATACTTTACGCTTTACGAAAATCGCAATGGCTTTGGTCGTGACCGTGTTTTTGGCAATGTGTCGGCACGTTATGAATTCACGCCTGAATTGTCGTTGGCAATTAGAAGCGGCATGGATTACTCGAATGAAGACCGCACTTTCCGCCGTGCATTCAGTACAAATCGCTTCAAAACAGGTGCTTATGCCGAGCAAAACGTCTTTTTTAGAGAAGTCAATTCCGATTTTTTATTGAATTATGCTAAAAATTTCAACGATTTCAGCTTTAACATTTCGGCTGGCGGCAACCGTTTAGACCAAAAAGCATCGTTTGAACAAATCCAAGCCTCGACGTTGGCACAACCCGGCGTATTTGCCTTGACAAATGCCGCTTCTCCTTTGGAATACTTTCAAAACGTAGGCAACAAACGCATAAATAGCGTTTATGGCATCGCCAAATTGGGTTATAAAGACTTTCTTTATGTGGACATCACAGGCAGAAACGACTGGTCAAGTGCCTTAGCAACGGCGACATCTTCATCGAATACCTCATTTTTCTACCCCTCAGTATCAGCGGGTTTTGTTGTGTCAAATGTCTTAAAATTACCTTCAAAAATATCGTTTTTGAAGTTGCGAGGTAGTTTTTCAAAGGTTGGAAACGACACAAAACCGTTTCAAACCAATGGTGCTTTTGTCGCCCGAACTGCCGTCAATGGCTTGCCAAGTTTCAGCGACCAAAACCAAATACCGAATGCCAATTTAAAGCCTGAAAGCATCACAACGGCAGAATTTGGCACCGATATTCGCTTTTTTGATGACCGTTTGAAG
>JAYSQG010000048.1:0-4701 GCA_043721685.1 Saprospiraceae bacterium
CTCCAAGTCACCCCGACACTTAGTCAAAAAAAGGAGTTTATAGCCGCAAACAATTGATCAATTTGAGCAAAAGTGTGCGTACTGTGCAGACAAATACGAATACGTTCCGCCCCTTTTGGCACTGTCGGGGATAAAATGGCTTTGGCAAAAATACCGTTTTGTGATAGATGCCGCGCCAAGGAAATGACTTCTTGATTGTTGGCCAAACCGATACCCTGAATAGGCGACGCCGGATTGATAAGAAAATGACCTTTTGAATTGGTACATGACGATGATTTTTTTATAAAATAATCTATTAACTCAAACAATTTGGTTCTATCTGCCTGTGGTAACAAATCGTAAGCATGTTGAATATGCTGATACGCCTGTGGTGGTAAAGCGGTCGTAAAGATAAAAGAACGGGCATGATTTATCAAAAATTGGCGCAATAAAGAACTGCCAACAACTGCCGCACCATGCACACCCAATGCCTTACCAAAGGTATGCACCCGCGCCCAAACAGTCGATTCTAAGCCCAATTGAATGACTAAACCCTCCCCTTTTGCGCCAAAAACGCCTGTGGCGTGTGCTTCATCAACGATAAGAGCTGCATTGTATTTCTGGCAAACGGCTGCGATTTCAGCCAAAGGCACAAAATCTCCGTCCATTGAATACAACGATTCAACAGCTACGTACTTTTTGACCCCCACTGTTGCTTCGTCCCTCGCAATGACAGATTCGAGTTTTTTTGCTAAATCATTTACATCATTATGTTTGAATTTTAGGCACTGCGCCAAACTCATACGCATACCGTCATGCACACTCGCATGAATGTATTCATCGTAAATAAAACAGCTGTTTTTGTCGCCAATGCTTGAAAACAAACCCACATTTGCCATGTAGCCAGTATTAAAAATCAAAGCAGCTTCGGCATTGTGAAAGGTGGCAATGTTTTTTTCAGTCTGTTCCGCAAGAAGTGAATTACCAGAAATAAGGCGAGAACCGGTGCTGCCATGCGTCATTTTGGAGGTAACAGATGCAGCGGCGAATGAAGGATTTTGGGCAAAACCCAAATAATCATTTGAAGAGAAATCAATCAAATCATCGGTCAAAAGCAGCTTGCGTTCTAAACCCGCAGCCCGTCTTTTTTCCAAAGACTCTTGAAGGAAAGTATCGAAAAGTTGAGTCGGACTCATTGTTTTGTGTTTTGGTGATAAGCGAAGATACTGCCTCAAAAGGTATTACGAAATTTCGAGTACAAAATATTCTATGGTTTGAGATACCAGGATAGGGAAATTTTGAAAGTTTCCCTAACATAAACGCCTTCTCAAAAAATAATATTCTGGACAAAAAAACTTGAAACACCTTTTGAGACACCCTCTCACCTGCATACCCCGCAGTATCTAAGCCTCAATTTCTTCAAAAACGGCTTTTTTAACATCTTTAAATGGCGCACGTGGCGTTAAACCCAAGGTTTCAAACATCATCATATCCTCATCAAAACTTGGATTCGGCGTTGTCAACAGTTTTTCACCTGCAAAAATCGAGTTTGCACCTGCCATAAAACACATCGCTTGTTCCGAAAGACTCATCTCGTTACGACCTGCGGACAAACGTACAACGCTTTTCGGCATAATGATACGTGCTGTGGCAATCATGCGCAACATTTCGTCGATACCCACCCGCTTTTGGTTTTCGAGTGGCGTTCCTTTCACAGCGACTAAGGCATTAATCGGCACTGAATCGGGATGTGTTGGCAACGTTGACAAGGTATGCAACATCTTGATGCGGTCTTCATTCGTTTCGCCTAAGCCGATGATACCACCGCTACAAACCGTTAGTTGTGCTTTTCGAGCGTTGTCCAAGGTGTTCAAACGGTCATCATAAGTACGTGTCGTGATGACTTTATCGTAGTATTCAGCCGATGTATCGAGGTTGTGGTTGTAAGCAAAACAGCCTGCTTCTTTCAGTTTTTGAGCTTGTTCGTAAGTCAACATGCCCAAAGTACAGCAAACTTCCATACCCAAATTATTGACCGCTTCGACCATACTCAACACGCGGTCGAAGTCACGGTTGTCCCGCACTTCGCGCCAAGACGCACCCATACAAACCCGCGAAGCACCATGCGCTTTGGCGTTTTCGGCAAGGAAAACGACCTTTTCCAAAGGCATTAAAGCATGAACATCTACTTCCGTACTGTATCGTGCCGCTTGTGGGCAATACGAACAGTCTTCAGGGCAACCGCCCGTTTTGATGGAAATGAGATTGCTGATTTGTACCTCGCTGTAAGCTGCGTTTGCGCGATGAACGGTCGCCGCATCATACACTAAGTTGAGGAGAGGACGGTAATAGATTTCCGTGATTTCTTCGATTGTCCAATTGTTCTTTATCTTCATAAACTTATCAGGTGTAATGATTTTGCGGCGAAATTATTACTTTTGCGGACTTTTTTAAAATTATCAACCAATTTAATTAAACACAAAGCCAAATAACACGCATAGAAAATGGATTTCCATGACTATAAAGTGTTAAGGGACAATGTGTTTAATTGTTTTAAATCAAACAAAAATGTCAAGACAAAAAATCGTTGCTGGTAACTGGAAAATGAATAAAACGCACGCTGATGCCGTGAGTTTAGCACAAGCCTTAACCGAAAAATCACTGCCTTCGGACGTGAAAGTTATCGTTTGCACCCCCTCAGTATTTTGCGCAGAAGTGGGCAAAATTTTAGCAAATCACAAAACTTTGAACGTGGGCGCACAAAATTGTCACCACGAAGAAAGCGGTGCTTACACTGGTGAAGTTTCAGCTTCTATGTTGCAAAGCATTGGTGTTCAATATGTTATCGTTGGCCACTCTGAACGTCGTGAGTATCAAAAAGAGACAAGCGAAGTGTTGGTCAAGAAAGTTGACCTATTGCTGGCAAAAGGTATGACACCTATATATTGCTGTGGCGAACCGCTTAAAATTCGTGAGAAAGGCACACATATCCGTCATGTGGCGAAACAAATCAAAGACGAATTGTTTCACCTCGACAAAGATGCCGTTAGCAAAATCGTCATCGCTTACGAACCGATTTGGGCTATCGGCACAGGCTTAACCGCTTCGCCTGAACAAGCGCAGGAGATGCACAACGAAATCCGTAAAGTGATTCAAAGAAAATATGGCAAACGTGTTGCCGACAAAATGTCTATCCTTTATGGCGGCAGTGCCAATGCTGCGAATGCTAAAACATTGTTCTCACAACCTGATGTGGACGGTGGCTTAATCGGCGGTGCTTCGTTAAAGGCTGATGATTTTGCGACTATTTGTAACAGTTATTAAGCACATACAATAAAGTATAAAAACAGAAAACATTCATCATATTTGCTTTCACATTTCAAATGGAATAAATCAATTTTTTCAATATTTAAATCTTCTAACAAATGAAAGTTTTCTCAACCATCATTCTCACGCTCTTCCTTTTCTGCACCCAAAACACCGCTTTTGCAATCGTTGCTCACAGCAATGACCCAGTCCAAATGACAAATCAAACGGCTAATATGCCTGTTACAAAACAGAAGAAGCCCAATTTTGCCGAAAGATTTGTCGCTAAAAAAATGGCTAAAATGTTTGTAGATGACAAAAGCACCCTTTCGCAAGGCGATAAATTAGCGACTTTTGGGTTTTGGGGTGTTGTAGGTAGCGTCGCTCTCAGTACCATTGGCTCACTTGCCGCAGGCTCAAGCGGGTTGCCTGCTGCCTTCGGAACAATCATTACGCTCATATCATTGGCGGGTCTGATACTCTGTATCGTCGCATTAACGCGTGATGATTTATCTGCAAAAGGTAAAAAAATGGCAAAATGGGGCGTTGGCATTTTCCTTGCGTTACTCCTCATTGCACTTATATTGATAGTTGCTGTATTAGCGGCGTTTGGGTAAAAAGTTATAAATGAAAAGAGGCTGTATCAAAAGGAACTGGTACTAACTTTTTGATACAGCCTCTTTTTATTTGTAATTCAAATTATATGGTGAATACCTTACCATTCACCATTAAATTATTCACCATTCACCATTAAACTTATCTTTTTTGATACCATTCTGACGCTGTGACTTGCGGCACAACCAACTGCTTTTTATGCTTCAAAAATAGCTTAACGGCTAAGGTAGCGGCTATTTCTGCTTCGTCTGCGTTGTCCAATTTGTCAGGTGTGAAGTAGTGTTTGACAAAATGTGTATCAAAATGTCCTGACGTAAAAGCTTCGTGTTGTAGGACAAATTTGCCGAAAGGCAGCGTTGTCGCTACGCCTTCAATAGTGAAATTATCAATGGCTTCTATCAAGCGTTGGGTCGCTTCTTCGCGGGTTTCGCCCCAAGCGATGAGTTTGGCGAGCAACGGGTCGTAATAAATCGGGACTTCCATACCTTCTTCGATGCCGTCATCAACTCGGACGTGTTCCATACTGAGGGGGGGACTGTAAGTTGTCAACTGCCCTACAGACGGTAAAAAATTCTCTCGCGGGTCTTCGGCACAGACACGCAACTCGATGGCATGACCGTTTATTTTCAAATCTGCTTGTGAAAATGCCAATTTTTCACCCCTTGCGACACGTATTTGCTGCTCCACCAAGTCCAAACCCGTAATCCATTCCGACACAGGATGCTCGACTTGTAGGCGGGTGTTCATTTCCAAAAAGTAATAATTGAGGTTTTCGTCCACCAAAAACTCAATCGTTCCTGC
>JAYSQG010000049.1:0-4616 GCA_043721685.1 Saprospiraceae bacterium
ATCTAAAGATGGAGGCAATTGAGGCAAGTTGTTTAAATGGTATATTGTTTAATGGTTCAAAAAAACCTAATACAAATACAATGAAAAGAACATTCACCCTCTCCCTTCTCTGTCTAAGCCTTGCCACACAAGCGCAAACCGACACCACAAAACAACTTCCCGTCGCAGAAGTCACTGCACAGCGTTTGAATGTCTTTTCAATCGGTCAAACGCAGTTGCAAAGCGACAGTTTGACATTGAGTTTGTACAAAAACCAACATTTGTCCGATTATTTGCAAGCGGAGACACCCCTCAGTATAAGAACGTACGGCACAGGTTTGGCGAGCGTCGCTGTGCGCGGGATGGCGGCGAATCACACAGCGATTTTATGGAATGGCATCAACCTTCAAAACCCGTTGAATGGCTTGAACGACATGGCTTTGTTGAATGTCGGTTCGACGCAACGGATTGATGTGAAATTGGGCGGCAATTCCGCTTTGTTTGGGTCGGGTGCGATTGGTGGCGTGGTGTATTTGGACAATGAAAAACCCAAAACGGATGGTTTTCATGGACAAATCGGCTATGGTTTGGGCAGTTATGGCTTCCGAAATGCACAAGCGCAAGTTGAATTTACGAAAAAAAAGATAGGCGGTTCGCTGCGTATCGCGCATCAAGCGGCTAAAAACGATTTTTTATTTAGAAATACAGCTGAAATTGGACAACCATTGCAACACGCTACACACGCCGCTTATGATTTGTTGAATATCAACGCCAATCTATTCGCTGAATTGACCCAAAAAGACTTTTTAAAGGTCAATTTATGGCAAAGCGACAACCAAAGAGACATTACACCAACCATGACTGCCCGAAATGACAATGCCGTTTACAGTGATTCCGCCCGACGCGGTGTTGTTGAATGGACGCATTATCTTGAAAAATCTTATTTTAAAGTACGTGGCGCGTTTGTATTTGATAAAAACTTTTACAATTCTGATGTCGTTCAAAACAGTCAAAACAATATCCGTTCTTACGTCGGTGAAGCGGAATGGAACGTCAATTTTTCCCAAAAACACACCCTACGAGCAGGTTTTAACACCACTGCCGACCGTTCTGATAACACAAATTATCTCGACAATCATCAACGCACCCGTCTCGCCTTGTTTGTCAACGATGCTTTGACCACAAAATTTATCACTTTATCCGCCAATATCCGTCAAGAATACTTGAACAAACTGCAACCCACCACCTTTTCATTCGGCTTCGAGAAAAAACTGTTTGAATCAGTTAACAGTCAACAGTCAACAGTTAACAATGAGCAGGTCACGCCCCCCAATTCATCATTCATCATTCATCATTCATCATTAATACTGAGGGGGTCGCTTTCGCGCAACTTCAATGTGCCAACGTTTAATGATTTGTATTGGGCAGGATTGGGCAATCCTTATTTAGAAACCGAGCAAGGGTGGTCAAAAGAAGTCGGTATCAGCTATAAAAGCCACAGCGCACAGCGTTCTTTTCAAGCGCACCTCACAGTATTCGATATTGAGATGTCAAACCGCATTGTGTGGCAACCGCAAACCGATGGACGGTGGCGACCAACGAATATCAACCGTTTTTTGTCTCGGGGTATTGAAACATGGCTGCGTTTTCAAGGCAGCATACAGGCGTTTGACTATAAAATCAATGCGCAATACCAATACGTACACGCCACAGATGGCAATGGCGGCGTGCAATTGTTCGTACCCGCCCACAATGGCAGCGTAAGTGCTTGGTTGACTTATAAAAGTGGTTATTTGGCGTGGACACAAACCGCTTCGAGCCGTCGTTTTGGTACAACGGATAAGACGACTTGGACAAATCCGTTTACATTGGCGGATGCGACGCTTGGGTTTACCCCCTCAGTACGGCGAGGCTTTATTGGGCGGCTCGGTTTAAAAACCGAGCTACGGTTGCAAGTCACCAATGTCTTCAATACCGATTATCAAGTCATTCGTTTTTATCCGAATCCGAGGCGAATGGTTCGGTTGGGGTTGACATTGGGTTTTTGAAACCTTTAAATGGATGATTTTATCGTTCATTTAGAAATTTGTTTTATTTTTGTACGTACATCAAAATCCATTCAAGATGATATTAGAAATCAATGACAACATTTTAATGACCGAAGCCGAAGTTCGTTTAGAATTGGCGGTGACATTATTTGATAAAAAAGGCATTACGCTCTATCAAGCCGCAGATATTGCGGGTTTGACGGTAGAGGCATTTACACTTATATTGCGTGAACGCCACATTTTGCCTAAGCAACCTTCCAAAATTGTCCGAACTTGGACACCTGTTTCCTTAAACGCTGAAAAATTTCCGACAGATTTAACAGCTTTTGCGGTGCAACCGACCCATATATCGCCACTCGTTGAATTGTTTGAGAACGAACCTTCTGCCGAAGAACTGTGTAAAATGCTGTAAATCCATTATTCTCTCACTTCACTTCTTGCAACTATGAACTACTTATGGGACACCAATATTTTGGTGCATTATATCCGCAATTCGGATAAATACAACAATTGGAAAACACGTTTTCATTTTTTTGAAGAAGGAAACAACGTCTTTCTATCGGTCATTAACATCGGTGAAATCGAGTCATTGGCTTATCAACTCAATTGGGGTGCTTCACGCAGACAACGTTTGCAAGAAATCATCGAACAAATCCAACTTATAGGCATTTACGAAGAAATAATACATGCTTACGCTGAAATAGATGCGTTCAGTCAAGGCAAATTGGCGGGTCGTCCTTTGGGTCTATCGGCGCGAAGCATGGGTGAAAATGATATTTGGTTAGCAGCTACGGCACATATCGGGAAATTTAGGTTTATAACCACCGACAATGACTTCAATCATTTACAGAATCAATATATTGATTTATTGAAGGTATAAGAATCTGTCTTAAAACAGAAAAGGCTGCCTTCACAAAAGCAGCCTTTCAGATCATTTTAAAAATGATAAAACTATTCTATTATAGATTCTCCAAACTGTTCAAAATAGCCACGCCATCTGTTTCCGCTTGGTCGTCGCCGTCTTCAAAGATGATGACGATGAAGAAATTCGTTGCATTTTTGGGATTAATCAAGCCCGCAACCATGATTTGGTGTCCGTCTTTAAAACCCAAGATGTACTCACCTTTGAAACCGTTGTAATCCAGCTCATAATGCTCATCTTTTAGTTCAAATTTCATGTCTCGACCCAATTTCCGCGTCGCTTTGTTCATGTCTGCGAGGGTGACATCACCGTCGTCAAAGACATACATCATAAGGCTCATGCCATCACCGTCACATTCAAATTCATTGTCGGTGTTTTTCACGACTTTGAAATCGTCGGGCAGTTCGATGGACACTTTATAGTAATCCCACTCAAAAGATTTTTGAGCAGAAAGGGTCGAAACCGATAAAAAACTCAAAAAAGTCAGCCCGAAGGCGAACACGATTGTCTTCATATTTTAATTTGATTAAAAAAATTAAGAAAAATTTTGTGATTGAAAAAAATAAGAAAGCATTTTTCAAGCCACAAACCACCAAATCAAACGTAAAAAGTATGTTTTCCCAGCAATTTGAAAAACAATTTACACTTAAAAACGGTTTATGACGGAAACTTTAAAATCGGAGGACAAGTTACAGTCATCCTAATTACAGTTGCAACGAAACAAGGTTTTATTTATACATAAAAGTTATCGTTATATGGACGGGTCATATTAATTGAGCAACCGTTTCGGTCAAATTCCAAAGCTTGACACCCGTTTAATGTCTCAATAATCCATTCATTCATAGCTAAAAACAGCCGATTGGTATTAATTGGATAAGTCCGCATACTTGTTGCCTTAATTTTGCAACTGTTTAACACATTTAATAAGAGGCGCATTCAACAATCAATAACAACACTTTATATTTTTATGACCTCAATGCAAAGGTCAATTACAAGCTGTCATCATCAGACCGTTTGTTTTTGTCGGGCTATTTTGGGCGTGATAAATTAGGTTTTGGCAGTCAATTTGGCATTAATTGGGGCAATACAACGGGAACTGCTCGTTGGAATCACGTTTGGAACGCCAAAACATTCTCCAATACTTCGCTTATTTACAGCAATTACGACTACCAAATAAAAATTGCTGCCGGTGAAACGGATTTTAAAATCACTTCACAAATTGAAGATTGGAATTTGAAACAAGAATTTCAATTCTTTCCAAATCCATCTAATTCATGGCGGTTTGGTGTCAACGTGATTCATCATACGGTCACGCCAGGCAACGTCACAAACGCCAGTACGGACGGCTCAGGCATCAATATTGGCAGTTTACAAAAGCGCAAATCAGTTGAATCAGCTCTTTATGCCGGTAATGAGCAGGAAATTGGCGATAAATGGAGTCTGAACTATGGTTTGCGCCTTTCGATGTTCAATGTTTTGGGCGGCAGCAACTATTATAATATTGATGCAAAAGGCAATATCCTTGACACATTGACCTACGCTTCGGGAGAGGTCGTGAAAACGCTTACACGGTTGCTTTCAAGGAAAGTAAGACGGATCCGACGAAAACGGAGATAGAACAAACGTCTTTGTTTAAGTGGATACCGTCTGTGTCTTATAATTTTAAG
>JAYSQG010000050.1:0-9808 GCA_043721685.1 Saprospiraceae bacterium
AATCTATCTGAAACATCATTCAAATCTTTTGTATCATCAAGAACAGATTCCAATGTTTGTCTGTATTCTGTTTCTGCTCTATGTTTTTTATCAAGTACAATTTCTATTTGTGATATAATTATACTGAGGGGGTTCTTTAATTCATGTGAAATATTAGATAGAAACAATTTTTGTGTATTAAATGCTTGCTGAATACGGTCTAATAGTTTATTGAAAGTAATAACAAGTCTTGATAATTCATCTTTTTGATTATTTATTTCTAATCTTTTATTCAAATTAGTGGGCAAAATAGCATCTACTTCATTCATAATACGCCTGATAGGTAATAAAGATTGACCTGCAAATACCCAACCGCCCAAAGCCACAAAAACAAGAGAAATAATAAAAACCCAAATTAAAATCCGAACTAAAATCATTAAATATTCAGAATTAAAAACAGCTTCTGATACGATTATAAAAGGTGTACCATTTTTATTTGTATAGTATAAACCCAAAGCATGATGATTATTGTGTGTGAATCTATATTCTTTTGTTGGTTTTATTTGAATTAATACTTCTTTGCTTAATTCTTCAGCCGCAGGATTAAAATTGTAAATTCTTTTGTAATCTAAATTATAAATAGCCACATTTTCTGTATAAAGAGCTAAATTACTATCTGATTCATTGTCATTAAGTTCTTTTGGTTGATTGTAAGTTGCATAATTAACAGTCATTCCTGCCGTCATTATAGCTTTTGAACGCAGTGTATTATAAAATTCGTTTTGCAATATATCTTTAAACTGAAAGTATATATAAAACATTGCCACAAGCATGATTCCTGCAACGATAAGTATAAATTGAAGCGTTAAACGACTTTGAATTTGCATGATTGTTCTTTCATTCTTCTTTAAGTATATAACCTAAGCCAAAAACAGTATGGATAAGTTTTTTGTCAAAAGGCTTATCCATTTTGTTGCGAATGTAGTTAATATATACTTCAATAACGTTTGTATTGGTTTTAAAATCAATATCCCAAACTTTTTCGGCTATTTCTGACTTTGAAATAACACGCCCTTGATTGCGTATAAAGTATTCAATCAAGGAAAGTTCTTTGGGTGTCAAATCAATAATACGCCCACTTCGTGTAAAAGTTTTAGTATCTATGTTTACTTCTATGTCTGCAAAGCGAAAACTTGGATTCGGCGGGGACTCTTTGCCCCGTCGAGCAAGTGCATTGATACGCGCTAATAACTCTCTGAACTCAAACGGTTTTACGAGATAATCATCTGCACCCGTCTCAAAACCTTCTACTTTATCCTCTGTCGTACCCATTGCCGTCAGAAGCATAATAGGGGTTGAATCACCCGTCAATCGCAATTTTTTGACAACTTCAATACCCGTCATTGATGGCATAATTATATCAGAAACAATGACATCATATTTATTAGCGACTGCCATATCGTAGCCTAATTGACCATTCAAAGCATAGTCAACTGAAATTTGATTATCTTCTAATCCCTTTTTGAGCGACATGACCGCTTTTACCTCATCTTCAATAATCAGCACTTTTATCATATACTATCGTTTTTATTCTGTAAAATTGATAATTTCTCTTATCTATAAAGAATTTCAAGGGGAGTTCTAAGAAATTCTAATCAAATTCTAATGATTCTCACCTATTATTGACATAGCATTGGAACTATCTTTGCATCTTAATAATTTTGAAAAACTTATATTTATAAATTAAATGACTACAACGTTCTTATTTCTTAACATTTTAATTATTTTCTTATTATGAACATTAAATTTCTACGCTTTTTTATCATGCTCGCCTTGGTCGTTGCCAGTGTCATTTCTTGTAAAAAAGAAGAAAGTGATGCTACTTATGCAAGAAAGACAAAAGATTATAAGTCCGAGGTCATCCAAAGTTGGAATCTATTGTTTTTAGACATCGAGCAATTTGCTGGTGGCTACCGACCTGGGCCTGCTCCAAGAGCATTGGCATATCTTGGCATTGCCTGTTATCAAGCCTGTATTTCGGGTATGCCTACTTACAATTCGATAGAGAGCCAATTTTCTGGCTTAAACTTACCGAAAGTAAAAGTCGGTGATGAGTATCATTGGCCCACTGTCGTTAATGAAGCTTCGGCTTCCTTAATGACTAAGTTTTTCCCTTCTGCTTCTGCAAAAATAGAAACATTAAGAAAAATAAACGAGGAGAAATTTAAATCAGATGTCGCTTTTATCGTTTTAACACGCTCGGCTTCTCATGGCAGTTCTGTTGCCACAGTCGTGTGGGAATGGTCAAAAACGGATGCTGTTGGTCATGATGCTTATAAAGACCCATTTGGCACTTACAACTGGCAAACAGCTTATAAGAAATCAGGGGACTGGAAAGCGACTGTACCGGGTCCCGGAAAACCAATGTTTCCATTTTGGGGTAACGCAAGGGCTTTCGCCATCTCACAAAACGATAAAATCTGCAGACCACCTTTGGCGTATAGCGAAAGCACTAAATCGGCTTATTATTCGCAAGCCATAGAGGTTTATTCACAAAATACGCCTACTTTATCGCATACGACTGAGTGGGTCGGTGAGTTTTGGAGCGATGACTTAGTCAATTTGACTTTTAGCCCAGGTCCACGTTGGATGGCTGTTGCCAACCAAGTTTATGTCCTCGAAAAATCAAATCTTGAAACCGCCCTCGTTTGCAATGCGAAAGTAGGTATGGCTTTAAATGATGCGGCTGTCGCTTGTTGGAATTCTAAATACGTTTATAATGTAGAGCGTCCTGTCACTTATATCCAAAAAATCATAGACCCTACTTGGAAACCAGCCCTACAAAATCCATTGACAGGCGAAACAGGTATTTCTCCTTCTTTCCCTGCTTATCCATCTGGACACTCGACTATGGGTGCTGCAGGTGCGGAAGCCTTGGCAAGCATATTTGGTTATTCTTATGCTATGACAGATAGATGCCATGAAAAGAGGACAGAATTTGAAGGCACTCCACGCAGTTTCACCAGTTTTTACGAAATGGCTCAAGAAAATGCTTGGTCACGCGTGCCACTCGGCGTGCATTGGCGTATGGATTGCGAAGAAGGAGTTCGTTTCGGCACTGAAATAGGGCGGAGAGTAAATAATCTCCCTTGGAAAAAATAGTTTCGTTAGCGTTAGTTTGTTATTCGTGTATTCGTTACTCGTACACTCGAACAATAACGAATACACGAAAAACAAATAACAAATAACGAATAACGAATAACGAAACAAAATCGGTCTAATGAAAATTGTACTAATCAATTGCTTTTTTTTAATACTAATCGGCTGTAAACAAAACATTATAAAAGATGAAACGGAAACATACAGCGATGGCAAGCCTTCTCGAAAATACCAAAGAGTCAATAACAAAATAGAAGGTCTGATGACAGACTATTATCCTGATGGCAAACTGCAAGGTGTGCGATTTTTTCAAAACGATAAGCAGGTAGGTAAAACAACTATTTACTTTCCAAGTGGTAAAATCAAAGAAGTACAATATTATGACAACAACTTAAAAAACGGTGGCGACACTATTTTTTATGAAAGTGGCAAATTACAATTTGCTGTGACCTTGAAAGCAGATAAAAAAAATGGCTACCTCCGTAAGTGGGCTGAAGATGGTAGGCTTATCTATGAAGCCAAATTTCAAATGGACACATTGAAAGAAGTCAAAGGGATAGCTCTTGAATAGATAAAAAATAATTGAAGTTTTTTCACTTTACATTTTTCACTTCCCCCCCTCAGTATATTCACTTAAATAGCCTCTTTATTTTTATTTCAAGTCGTTGGTTTGATTGTCATAAAATACTGAGGGGGGCTTTTTCCCTAAATAAAAAACGAGACTGCTTCTAAGAGACAGCCTCGTTTTTTATTTGTTAGAGATTGTTTTTAAATATTACTCCCTCAAAAACTCCAATTCCTCCTGTTCGGGATTGAAACGAGCGATGACAGATGGCTCACCACGTTCCTTGTTATCCTGTTTATATTTGACAACCAAATCCACCATTTCAAGAATATCCGAACTGACTTCACCATAATGTGTCGGAAAGGGTTGACCTGACTGATTTGCGGAAGTCGAAACGATGGGTTTACCCAACTGCTTAATCAACTCTCGACAAAACACGTCTTTTGTAATCCGAATTGCTACGCTTCCATCGGGCGCAAGGGCGTTGGATGCTACACCGAACGATTCGTCATAAATGATGGTCAACGGTCGAGAATGATAAGCTAAAAGCGTCTCAACGCGCGGATGAATGTCCCCGACGTATTTTTTTAGCATTTCTAACGAATCAACAAGCAGAACATAGCCCTTTTCAGGTTGACGGTTTTTGATTTCGCTGATTTTATTGACAGCTGTTTCGTTTGTGGCATCACAACCAATGCCCCAAATCGTATCAGTTGGGTACAAAATGACACCTCCTTGACGAAGGGTATTTAATATTTCTAAATTTTTTTCGTTTTCAAACATAAAATCTTAAATTTGTTTATTTATTGGAATATTATTTTGCAGAACGCAACCCCAATTAAACGATTTTTCGTTTATATTGTTGAGATAAGTTAAAACATCTATGAAACGACAAAAGTAGATACTTTGGTGAAAAACACAACCTTTTTTTTTAAAAGTCTATATTATTTAATCTATTAAACGACAAACACCACCTAATGCTTTCGAAAAAAATAATCAAAATATTTTGCTTTTTAATCGTACTGACCCCCTCAGTATTGGTAGCGAAACACATAGTAGGTGGTGAAATTACATATACTGTTGTTTCAAAAACAGCTACTTCCAATCGCTATCGCTTTACCATGAAAATATGGCGTGATTGTTATACAAATGGCGGTGCACAATTAGATGGTATCGCCCCAATTGGTATTTATCGCAGCAATTCCAGTACCGTAGTAGAGTCCTTTGGTGTTCCTTTGACAAGAAGAACAGATCGCTTGCCCACGCCCAGTATCCCTTGTTTGATACCGCCTGATGTTTGTGTTGAAGAAGGTGTATATGAATGGGAAAAAGATTTGCCCATCATCAATGACACCTATATTATATTGTATCAGCGTTGCTGTCGCAATGAAACCATCAATAATATCAATGCTCCTGGAGATGTGGGTGCGACATATTTTGTTGAAATAACGCCTTTAGGTCAACAAACGGCTAATAATTCACCTACTTTCAAAAACTTTCCACCCATCGTTATATGTGCAAATGAAAAATTAAATTTCGACCACTCCGCTGCGGATGCAGAAGGCGACCAATTAACCTATTCGTTTTGCCAACCTTTGGGTGGCGGAGGTAAAGGCGGCAATATTGGTTGTTCTGGAACAACACCTAATCCCCCCTGTTGGCCCGCACCAAATGATGTGTCATTCAAATCTCCAACCTACTCGTTTTTGCAACCTTTGGCGGGCAACCCGATTGTGAGTATTGATTCACGAACTGGCAGAATTACAGGTATTCCGCAAACGATTGGGCAATTTGTAGTCGGAGTTTGCGTAGAAGAATATCGAAATGGTAGATTATTAGGCAGTGTCCACCGCGATTTTCAGTTTAATGTGGCAAAATGCGACCCCACTGTAAAAGGGAAAGTGACAGCGGACTCTGTTTGGGCGAACAATTATTTGATAAAATCTTGCGGCAATCCGAATGTAGCTATCAACAATATGAGCCTTGACCGGACATATATTTCAGATTTCAGATTTGATATTCTTATTCAAAATCAAGTCAAAACTTTTAAAGAATGGAGCCCCGTTGTGCCATTTCCTGATACAGGCGTTTATTCTGGAAACCTTTTTTTGAATCCAGGGACGCTATGTGCGGATACCATCAACCTATTTTTTCGCATATTTCCAGCTGTCAAAACCGATTTTAGTTTTAAGTATGATACTTGTGTTGCTGGAGCTGTCACCTTCTCTGATAAATCCAATTCTCCATCTGGTGAAATCATCAAATGGCGATGGCTTTTTGGGGATGGGAGTGAAACAACGTTACAAAATCCTACACACCAATACGACACGCCTGGCAACAAGAAAATCGTCCTAAGCATTGAAAATGAAAAAGGGTGTAAGGCAGATACGACCCAAAACCTCCAATGGCTGCCCGTACCACCTCTTCTATTGATTGAACCAACCACATTTACGGGTTGTTCGCCAGTGACAATCTTTTTTAATAATATTTCAAAACCGATAGACTCCACATATACTATTAAGTGGGATTTCGGCGATGGCGGCAAAGGCTCTGCTATCAGCCCAACCTATATTTATCGAACTCCAGGTGTTTATAATGTCAATTTGGAAGTCATATCACCCATTGGATGTAAAACAAGTCGTAATTTCCCGAACTGGATAAGGGTTAAACAAGGCACAAAAGCAGATTTTGTTTATTCTCCTGAACAAGTTTCGACGTTCAAAAACACGGTAACATTTACAGACAAATCCCTTAATGCAACGCAATGGCAATGGTCATTCGGCACACAAGGCTATTCCATTAATCAAAATCCTGTTTTTAAATTTCGAGATTCTGGTGTTCAAAGCGTGAAACTTTTGGTCTCAAACTTCGCAGGTTGTTCTGATACAATTGTGAAACTCATAGATGTCATCCCTCAAGTAACCTATTGGTTGCCCAATGCTTTTACGCCCAATGAGGATGGTCACAATGATTCCTACAAAGGCACTGGTATTACTGAGGGGATGAAAGATTTTGATTTGAAAATATTTAACCGTTGGGGCGAACAAATTTTTCAAACCTCTGACCCAAATGACAGTTGGAATGGTTTGAAAAATAATCGAGGTCAGCCATCTCCGCAAGGCGTTTATCTTTGCGTCGTCACATATATTTCACCGCGCGGAGAAAAGTTTGAACTAAAAAACTATGCCACTTTACTGCGTTAGTAGAATTCAAAAGCCGATAAACTGTTGATTTTCAATATTTTATCGGCTTATTTTTCTATCTTATTCTTGATAAAAGAATAATACCTACTTGAAAAAAAATGTATTACAGTGTCAAAATATTACTGTTAAGTTTTCTGTCGACCCCCTCAGTATGGATATATCTAAAAATCTCATCGTAGTTTTTACCTATTTCAGCTATAAATTAACTCTTTTTCAAAAAAAGAAAGCAAAGAACTTTCAAACAGTCAAAATCTCACCTATTTTTGAGGTTATTTTTTGTGCGAAACAAATCTTTGATATAACACATTCAACGCGCTGCTATTTTGAAAAAAAGTCAACTCATTGTTGGAATCCTCTTTTTTTGCCTTGCAAGTTCCCCCCCCTCAGTATTGCTGGCAAGTCATATCGTAGGTGGTGTCATTACATATAAATTTGTCAAACGAGACACCCTCACCAAACGTATTAGCTATCACTTTACGATGAAAATTTATAGGGACCTTTACGGCTCCAATGGAACGGGTTTAGATGCTCGTGCCAATATCGCCGTTTTGACACAGGGGGGAAGTGGCGCATACACACTTTACAGCAGTCGTCAAGTAGATATATTAAGTAAAGGCAATGTTGTCATAAACAAACCACCTTGTTCAGAGATACCCGCTAATATAGGTGTTGAGGAAGGCATTTATGAATGGGATGAAGTCTTGGTGGAATCAACGACCAGTTATGCCGTAACTTATCAACGGTGTTGTCGCAATGGTACAATCGCGAGCATATATAATCCTGGAACAACTGGTTCAACATATACCGTTGAAATAACAGCCGAATCGCAACGTACCAATAACAGCAGCCCAACCTTTAATAATTTTCCACCCTCTATTATCTGTGCCAATGAACCTTTGAGCTATGACCATTCTGCTTCTGATACTGAGGGGGATCAATTGGTCTATAGTTTTTGCGGCGCATTGATAGGTGGTAGTTCAGGAGGAACGCCAGGACCATCGCCTTCGGGCAATAATATTGGTAAACCACCTTATCAATTTGTCAATTATAGACTCCCAAATTATTCGATAAATGCACCTATGGGCGGCAGCCCAGTCGTTAAAATTAACCCAAACACAGGTATTATTACTGGAACACCTAATACATTAGGTCAATTTGTTGTTACGGTTTGTGTTGAAGAGTATCGAAATGGTGTTTTGATAGGGAAAATTTTTAGAGATTTTCAATTCAATGTCGTTTCATGTAAACGAACTGTTATTTCCGCCATTACAGCTGATTCGACTTTGGGAAAAGAGTTTTATTTGAGTGGATGTGAAAACGTCACTTTTACCATTAACAACCAAAGTTATGACAGAAATAATATTACAAACTACTTTTGGGAATTCAATATGCGTGGCGACACTGTGCGCTATTTAGATTGGAGTCCGAGTGTTACATTCCGCGATACGGGCGTTTACAAAGGTGTTTTAAGGCTCAATCCGAATACACAATGCCAAGACTCTGCCTTTGTGACGGTTAAAGTAGGCGGTAAATTATTCCCAGCTTTTACACTCAAATACGATACATGTGTTGCGGGTCCCGTCGCTTTTTCAGGCGATGTACGGACTTCTATACCCTTAAAAACCATTTTTTGGGACTATGGCGATGGTTTACGGGATTCCAATACACTGCTTCCCAGTCATTTATATGCAACACCAGGTACAAAAAATGTCAGTTTTGTCGTCAAAGACCGTATTGGGTGTGTTGGTGACACTACCATCAGCTTTAATTGGCAACCTGCCCCACCAATTCTCATCGTCGAACCCAACACTTTTGCGGGTTGTGTACCGAGTAAAGTCTCCTTTATTAATCGTTCAACGCCTGTTGACACCACGTATAAAATCGTATGGGATTTTGGCGACGGAACGACTGGTCGAGACATAAGTCCAAGCCATATCTATACATATCCCGATACTTTTTCCATAAAATTGATGATAACCTCGCCCATTGGGTGCTACAAAGAAGCATCATTTAGAAGTTGGATAAAAGTAAAATCAGTACCCAAAGCCGATTTTGATTGGACACCAAAAGTCATTAATAATTTAAAACCAGCAGTAACATTTATAGATAGTTCTTCGGCAGATGTCATCGGTTGGCGTTGGTATTTCAGCGACAAAGCCTATTCAAATCAGAAAAACCCCGCTTTCTCATATCGTGATACAGGCGTTCAAACCGTCAAACTCTATGTCCAAAACAGCAATGGTTGTGTAGATTCTATTTTCAAAAAAATCTATATTGAGCCAGAAATGACCTTTTATATGCCCAATGCTTTTTCACCCAATTACGATACGGATAACGATATATTCAAAGGCACAGGCTTTTTATATGGTTTAAAAAGTTATCGAATGTCCATTTGGAATAGATGGGGTGAGAAGATTTTTGAATCATCAGACCCCTCAGTAGGTTGGAATGGACAGAAAAACAATGTCGGCTTGCAGGTACCAGAAGGTATTTACCTTTATGAAGTGGAATATGTCAATCCAAAAAGTAAGAAAATTGTTTTGCACGATTACTTGACGCTTTATAGGTAGTTTCTAAGACCGATTCTTCAACAAATCATTCAATCTATCAAAAAACGGGCTATGAGACGACGAGACTTGGTGGTGATGTTTGCCGAACCCTGCATCTCTTGTTGGAAGGGAAGGAATTTGTGGTAAGTCGTGCGCAGCGAATCGTTGACAGCGATGCGGACGAGGTAGTTGTCGCTCTCTTTGCCTTTTTGAGGTACAGAAGCGATGTTCTGAACCGTACCTTCTAAAACGCCGTATTCTTGAAATGGAAAATTGTCGAATCGAACAGTGGCGTTGAGTCCTATTTTCACTTTTCCAGAATTGGCAATCGGCATGGTCGCTTGACAAAATAC
>JAYSQG010000051.1:0-34064 GCA_043721685.1 Saprospiraceae bacterium
AATAATTGATTTTCAAGATGATAAACAATTTTTAAAAACATATTAATAATCACACGAAAAGATATGATGTATGGACAGCCTTTGAGGTATCCGATACGTTTTTAATGCAAACTATTGCTTTTGCAACACCTCAAAAGGTATGTCCATCAACGGATAATCAGCCCAACCGTTGTAATTATAATGCCACCATTCAGACGGCTCGACTGTAAAACCATATTTAGCCATGACGGACTTCATCAACTCTCTGTTTTTCAAAACACGCTTCTTTTTAATGGGTGCATCTGCCCACGAAGCTTCGATTGCGCTGTCGTAAGGCGTGGGCATTTTCAATTCTTTGCCTGTTTTAAGGTTCACCAATGTCATATCCAAAGCGCAACCCCGATTATGTCTCGAACCACTCCATGGCGAAGCAACATAAAGTGAATCAGGAAAACTTTCATAAAACTGAACAGTAATGGCATAAGGTCGGTAACCGTCATATATTTTGATACCAATGCTTTGTTTGTTCAATTCTTCTTGAGCTTTTGCTAAAGCATTGACAACAGGAAGCCTTGCGAATGCCTTTGCTTGTTTGTAGAAGACCTTTTTCAAGAAGTTATTAGTCGTGGCGTACCGAATATCGAGGACAATGTTGGGAATACGGCTTTTAATTTCAATCAGCGTATTGTTGCTGTCAGCGGCTACTGAGTTGTGGTAAATGTCCAAATCGCTGACGATACTGAGGGGGTAGCCGTATTTGTTTTTAGGCTGCGCTACCAGTGTCAAAACGGCGATTGACAAGACAAATAAGAGCGGTAATTTGATTTTCATAAGTCTATTTTTCGATAAATATAAAACACTTTTATGAGTAGGCAGATGAATAGACCGATTTGTTATTATTTTTGCCTTTCTAAATATTTTTCAATCATAAAATCAAAACAATGAAAACCTTTATTTATGTGTGGGTACTGTGTGCCACAAGTTTTTTCATCGCTTGTTCGCCCTCGTCACCCACAGCAAAAGAATCATCTAAAGCATTGACTGTAAAAGAATTAGAAGGTTCTTGGGTCAATGCAGTCTATCTTGATGATTTGGCTAAGACCCGTTCACCACGACAGTCGTTTGATAAGATTGGAGAAATTGCACAAGTCTCAATCTCATCAAAAGGACTCAAAGGCGATACGCTTATCGGTGGATTAAGCTATAATGGACATGAAGGTGGTCAATACCTCATCGTTTTTAAAGCAGGTAAACAACCGAATTCAATTCGTTTTGGTGAATTATTATCCGATTTACAGGAAGCAACAAGTGATTTGATCATCGAGAACGGGTTGTTAACCATATCTCATCACGAACCAAACGATGGAGGGCGCGTGAAAGCACCGTCTCGTTTTCGGCGTATCAGCACAACACCACAAGGTATTGACGATGGCAATGGCATCGGTGTGATTCAGACTTTGTTTACAGGCGATTGGATGATGACTGATGCGGGGGGTAAAATAACAATGATAAAGATTGATAGTTTAGGCAAAGTGACAGATGCCCCAAACTTTGATCAATTGTCAGTATTAACAGATTATACAGGTCCTCCAACGACTTATGACTTTGTGACGATAATGGATACCAAACAAAACAAGTCGCAAGAATTGCATTTCAAATGCTCAGATAAGGCAATAGAATTTTCAGAAACAAAAGGGAAAAAAGAAGTTGTCTTGTTTACTTTGTCAATGTATGTACAGTAAGCACTCAAACACACGTTTCGGATATTTTAAAAATACCCGAAACGTGGCTGGTGTTAAGCTTTATTTATTCTTATAAGCCTTGTCCAAAAACTCATAACGCGCTTCGTTCATAGACTTTTCCAATTTCGATTCTGTATTCAAAATCATCACGGGCGGCGTTGCGTCTCCCGGTTTTATGACATCCCATTTAAGCAGTTTTTCACCATTCGGATTGCCTGTTTTGATGAAATTGGCAAAATAACTGTGCATCGTTGCCGACACCTTGTAGTCGTCTGCTGTCCAAGCATATTCCTTGATAAGGCGCAAATTGCCCATACAATATTCAATTTCGCAAGCATGAGGCGCGCCAATGGCAGGACGAGGTTTTGGTGCATTGGGGTCTTTTTGTAACGTACCACCAGCCAATCCAGAAACCTTGTTGTCATCCACCAAAGCTGGACGTAATTTGCTATAAAAATATCTATAAACGGGTTGTGTACTGTTTTTCAAGTGCAAATCAGACCACTTCCAAGTACTGTAAGCGATAAATCTATCGGAAGCCAAAGCCGTTGCCGATTGTTCTATCTCTTGTTCTGAACCATGCGGGTATAGTTTTAAAACTTCTTCAAAATCATTTGGATAGAATTGTTTGACCTTAGCAACATAGTTTTCATCAGAGAAATTATTGCCTTGTAAGAACGATTGTGCAGGGTTTTCGGCGGAGTTCCAACCCACCAAAAGCGGTACTTGCGCTTGTTGTTTGGCATTAAATATCTCTGGAATTGTTTTAGGATAAAAATAACCATCTATGACCGTTGAAAAACCAAAACGACCTGACTCGTTGTAGATTTCATACACATCTCTGGTACTCAAAGCACGTAGTTTTGCAAGGCTTGGATAACCCGCTTTAGTTGCAAACTCCAAACCTACTTTTTCAGCTTCTGCAAGCGGAACAGGGAAAAGAGTCGGGTTGATACCTGCGCCACTTTCACCAATCGCCCCCGCAATTAAGTTCTTTGAAAGGGGAGAAGCCATTTGTGCGCTCACAGAAATTGACCCTGCGGACTCACCCGCAATCGTCACTTTCTTAGGGTCACCACCGAAAGCGGCAATATTCTTTTGTACCCATTGCAACGCCATGTTTTGATCCAGCAAACCATAGTTGCCAGAGCCTTTGTAAGGTGCTTCGGCACTTAATTCAGGATGTGCGAAGAAGCCAAAGATGTTGAGACGGTAATTCACCGTGACGACAACGATACCTTTTTGCGCCATGCTTTCACCATCATAACGTGGCTCTGAACCATCGCCCGCAACGAAGCCGCCGCCGAAGAAATAGACCAACACTGGTAAATCCTTAGTCTTGTGAGTCGTTGGTGTCCAAACATTTAAATACAAACAATCCTCACTCACGCCGTTTGAGCGAGAGTTCATATCGCCCCAAATGAGCTTCTGCATCGGTCGTGCTGCAAATTTTTTCGTTTGTTTTACACCTGTCCAATTGTCAGGCGGTTGCGGTGCTTTCCAACGCAAATTGCCAACGGGTGGTTTGGCAAAGGGAATACCGAAATACCTCTGAATACCCGTTTTGGTATCATAATTACCTTCAATCTTACCATTTTGAGTGGCAACTTGTACATCAAAGCTGTTGTTGTCCTGTGCGTCAATCGTCATACAGATGAGGCAGAAAAGACTCATTAAAAAACTAAGTTTAAGCATATTCTTGTTGTTTAGATTTATGAATGATATTTAATTTTACGTTAGGCGATTTGGTTTTTATTGGTTTTAGCAACAAAGATTCAGAAAATTAAACAGATAAAAAAATATCGAGAATCATCCCCTCTGTATAATACTGCCTTTTAGCTAAAAAACCTTACAAACACATGATTTGTAAGGTTTTCGATTGTTTTTTAAATAATCATTATTGAGTTAGTCCTTTATTTACATTGACACTTGCATTAGTTTTTGACCTAATTGATGAACAGCATGTAGTATCTTTTGCCCTTGAGCAACAGATGGATATTTGACGCCAGAAGCATATTGCCTCATTAAGCTCTGATTTATACCCGACAAGTCTGCTATCGAATTGATTTTTACAGCAGACAAAACATCAAACAATTCAGCTAAATCATAGACATAGTCGAATTGGATATTTTCTACTTTCACGCCATCCCATTCAGATTGTGTCTTGCCTTCATGGTCAAGATGGTCTTGAATAAGACTTTTTAAATTTTGAGTAACCTCTTCTACATTTTCACCAGAGGTTGTCAGCAATGTATTGGGTGCTTTTATGCGCGCCCAAATTTCACCATCGCCAGGTTCTAATATTATTGTGAGTTTCATTGAATTGTGATTTTGGAAACATAAATTGGTTTCAATTCCAAAATAGTGTGGTTTAAAACATGACAACGCTTTCGACAAGTTTTGTCGAGTTTCAATCCATCTCCTTTAAGGAACTTTGTGCAGACAACCTAACAACTTACATCTCAAAATCTAAGCCGATTAAGTTTTTATACCTGCTGTTTTTAAAATATCATTCAATGTGCCTTTTTTCAAGTCTTTATTGCCATGATAAGGCACAGCTATATTCTCTGCCTTGTCAGGATGCTTGAAAATCTTGTGGCTCCCACTTTGGCGTGCTTCGTACCAACCGTTTTGCTCTAAGAGCTTGATAACTTGTTTCGCTGTCATCTATGTAAAATTCGTTTAAGTAAAAAAAGATTTTATTTAACATGTAAGCGTGCAAGTTTTGGTTATCAATTGACTGTTTTATAGTGTGGCAAAGGTAACATTAATGCTACTTTATTTCCAAATTTAAAAGTAACTTTTTTGCTACTTATTTTTAATTATCCCCATCACACCCAATCGGCGCACCAGGCGGCATTTCACGATGTGAAGGTAAAGAAATATCTTTTGGCTTATCAATGCGCTCAATCGTATATTCACAATGCGCCCTATCTGTTGGGTTTACTTCCAATTTATTGGTACACAATGCTTTAATACTTTGCAAACGACTGTAAGCAATGGATTTTACCGCATAATTAGACACTTCACTTTGGTTTAAACCCAAAAGGAACGTGACCACCATTTGCTGCGTTTGCAATTGTATTTGACCTTCTAAGCCTTTACTGAGGGGGGCGTTCCATGTTTTTTCAATAACGGCATCTGCTACATCGTCAAAACCAATGGTATTGTTTCTACTTTTAAATTCAACCAAACGATTCGCTCTTTGTGGATTGAAAAGGAAAGACATTTCATAACTCGTCAAGGCTTCAGCCGCTGCCAAAGGGTCAATGATTGAACCTGCACGTTTAGGCATCAACTCACCAATGCCATAATATTCAGGTGGACGAGGTGGAATGAGCTGCAAAATGCTTTCAGGCAGTGTCAATACTGAGGGGTCTAAACAATCCATAGCCGCAGATAAAGCCGCTTTTTGAACGGCATCAGGCAATATTGTAGGCGTTTGTTGCTTGTCACCACGTACTGAATAGCTGTAATCCATACCGCCAATCAACTTGCACGTTGCTTCTAATTGGTAGCGATGATAGTTGTAAACAGGCACTAAAACGTCTTCCAAACGAGACATAGGCGTGCCAACAGGGATGTTCTTTTCAGAAAAATTAGCCAATGCTTTTTGACGAATCGCCAAGACGTTTTTTAACTCAACATCTGCCGCCTTGCCATTGTCCCACAAGTGCGCCAGAGGGTGCAAACCATCGGCAGCCCTTGCGTCGAAGTCTGAAATAAAGAGCAAACCTTTCTTTGTGTTTTCTTCTAAAAGGCGGTTTAGTTCGGCATTTTCATCTTTGTTTGTAGGGAAATGGGAATAACCGTACATAATCGCTCGTTTGTCCCATTCGCCAATTTCGTCGGTATAAACCTTTGAAAAATCCAATTTGCCATTTTTATCCAAATTTACTGAGGGGTGCGGATAGTCCATCACAGAGGCACGGTCATTGAAACTCGAGGCATAATTGTGCATCAAACCCAGCGTATGACCGACCTCATGTGCTGCCAATTGCCGTAAACGTTGCAAAGCCGCTATTTTCATGGTTTCATTAGCGGGTTTACCTGTTTCATAAGGGGCAATTAAGCCTGTAAAAATCAAATAGTCTTGACGTACACGCAGAGAACCCAAAGACACTTGTCCTTTGATAATCTCTCCTGTTCGTGGGTCAGTCACCGATGCGCCATAACTCCAACCACGTGTGGAACGATGCACCCAATTAATCATATTGTAGCGAATATCCATCGCATCGGCAGAATCGGGCAAGACTTCCACACGAAAAGCATTTTTAAAACCCGCCGCTTCGTAGGCTTGATTCCACCAACGCGCACCGTCCAAAAGAGCAGAGCGAATCGGTTCAGGCGTACCATTGTCCAAGTAATAAACGATGGGTTTTATGGGTTCAGACAGTCCAGATACTGAGGGGTTCATTTTTTGCAACCGATGCCGATTGATGAAAATCTTTTCAATCGGTTCAGAAATCGGACTTGAATAATCGAAAAAAGACATGCCGTTGTAGCCGCTTCTAATATCATAACGCCTTGGTTTATAATCACTATCGGGCAATTGCACAAACGAGTGATGCGTCCGCACCGTTAAGGCTTCTACTGATGGAGCAATGGATTGCACAAAACGCCCTGCATCGTCGCCACCAGTAAAGGTTAAAATAGCTTCAAACTCTGAATTTTCAGGAAAATTGCGGGTATTGGGCAAATAAATAGCTGAACGTGGTTCATCCAATTTATACGTGCCTTGCTTCATGTTTTTCAAACGATTGACAACGCCATGGGCATCACGTAGGAAAAATGCCGTGGCATCTACCAATACTTTGCCGCCGTCTTCTTCTTCAACCATAAAACTCCAAAGAATGGATTGTGCAAAGGATTCACGCACCGCTTTGGCTTCGTTTTTATCATTTGACAAAGCGCGGTAGTCATAATTGGGCTGCGTCAAAAGCACTTTTTTACCTATTTTTTGAAAGAAAACAATCCTTGAACTGCCTGTTTGCCCTCTGTCCAAACCAATATCGTTTGAACCCAAACCAGCGGGCAAAGAGTTGGCGTACAAAAACTCTTGGTCGAATTTGTCAACGAGTAAATAAATTTTACCATTCGTTGCGTCCCACCAATAGTTGAAATAACCGTTATAGGCTTTCCAGTTTTTGGTTTTTTCAGCGATTTTGGATTGACTGTTTGCCGATAGGCTCAAGCAAACAAAAAGTAGAAGTAGAAGATTTTTCATGATGAATTGGTCTTGATTTTAGTTTTCGGTAAAAATACAAGGCGTGTCCGACTTTATGTGTTGGACACGCCTTTTTTAATTTTCCATTAGACAAAGTTAGTTTTTTATGTGTCAAAAAACATACTTTCGCCTTTAATTTGACTTCGAGAACCTTATTACTACACAACCAATAAAATCAATTATCAATGAATCGTTTCTTTAAAATTGTACAAACAACAGGAAAGGTTTTACTTATCCTAATTACCCTTTTGGTCATTGTTTATTTCCTTGGACCGAAACCGCCAAAGCCTGTTTTTGATCCTCCTCCTGTCGAAAATTTATCTGTTTTGAGTCCTAGTGCTTTGGAACAAAAGATTGCGGATGCAGAAAATGCCGTCCCTAATATCAAACCCGATTGCAAAGCCCGCATCATTTGGGCGGATTCCTTGAAAAAAGCTAAAACCAAAGTCGTTATGCTCTATTTGCATGGTTTTGGTGCCAGTCATGTAGAAGGTGCGCCAATTAATGTGGATTTGGCAAAACGTTTTGGTTGCAATTTATTCCTTGCGCGCCTTGCCGAACATGGCATTGAAACAGGCGAAAAGAATGAAAATTTCTTGAAATTTAATGCCGAAGACTATTACGATTCGGCTGAAAAGGCTTTGCATATTGCTCAACAATTAGGCGATTCTGTCGTCATTGTCGGTCAATCGGGTGGAGCAGCAATGGCTTTATTTTTGGCATCTCGGCATCCTGAATTGAAAGGTTTGGTGTTGTATTCTCCTGCCGTTCAAGTGTTTAGGAAAGATGGACAATTGTTGGCAGAACCTTGGGGCTTAGAATTGGCGCATATAATGGTTGGAGAACACAACGATTGGGTTTTCAGAAAACCTGAACAAGCGAAGTATTGGACAAATCATCAGCGTTTTGAAGGCATCGTTCAGTTTACGACTTTCCAAAAATATGCGATGATTCCTGAAACCTTTGCCAAAGTGAAATGCCCTGTTTTTATGGGCTATTACTACGAAGATGAAGAAAAACAAGACAAAACCGTTTCTGTTGCAGCTATGAAAGTGATGTTTGAACAACTCGGGACACCCCCTCAGTATAAAAGGGCTGTGGACTTCCAAAACGCCAAAGCACACGTCATTACAAGTCCTATGACCACTGATGATTGGCAAACGGTGGAGGCAGAGTCGGTTAAGTTTATTCAAGAAATTTTAAGAATGTAAATATCGTAGTCGGGAAATTTTTATGAGAAAAGAAAACAACTTAATTGAAGGCATTTACAACTATTGTGACCGTTGGTGCGAGCGTTGTGCATTTAACAAACGCTGTTATGTCGGTCTCGAAGAGGCTGAATTAAAGGACGGAGATGGTGAGATAGACAATGAAGTGTTTTGGCAAAAATTAAGCGAAAGTTTTGCTAAAACAATGACGATTATCCGTAAAGAGGCTGATAAAAGAGGCATCAGCCTTGAAATGTCTGATGAAGAACGGGCAGAATTTGACCAAAACCAAAAGAAAGTCAGGGCGGCATTGAAGGAAATTGACCTTATGAAAATTTCTGAATCGTATGGCAGATCTGTACAAAAATGGCAAGAAACGATGCGTCCTATTTTGGAGGAAAAACGCGATGAACTCATAGAACATATTGAATTGGGTTTGAGCGATGAAGACGAAACTATAGAAAAAATGAGCAGAATAAAACAAAGTTTAGATGTCATTTTTTGGTATTCGTGGTTCATTTCAGCGAAGTTTAACCGCGCCTTGCGGGGGAAAATTGAAGACACAGGTTGGGAAAGACTGAAAGGCTTTCAAAGAGATTTTGACGGCTCTGCAAAAATTGCTTTGATAGCCGCCGAAAGGTCATTGAGTGCTTGGGCGCAATTAGCCGATGCGTTGCCCTATATGATGGACGATATGCTGCCAATGATGGCAAATTTGCAAAAAATCATTCGCCTCGGTGATGTTGAGTTTAAAAACGCAAGGAAATTTAAACGCCCAGGGTTTGATGAATAATGTAAATCCCTATATTGCCCAAAATTTGAAAAATAGGAAATCAACAACATAAACCATTATTTATCAATTCATTAAAAACTACGTATGAAAATTTTAGTCACTGGCGGTGCGGGCTTTATCGGTAGCCACACAGTCGTTGCGCTCGTCGAAGCCGGTTTTGAACCTATCATTATTGATGATTTTTCTAATTCTCAAAAGCGGGCGTTGGATGGTCTTGAAAAGATTCTCGGCAAGTCGGTTAAGTGTTATGAAGCCGATTGTAACAACCTTGAAACTTTGACAACCATTTTCAAGGAAGAACAAATCAAAGGCGTGATTCATTTTGCAGCCTTCAAAGCAGTGGGTGAATCGGTTAAAAATCCTTTAAAATACTATGAAAACAATATAGGTTCGCTTGTAACGCTTCTGAAAGCCATGAATACTGAGGGGGTGCAAAATATTATATTCTCCTCGTCTGCAACCGTTTATGGTCTATCAAAAGAGTTGCCTGCAACGGAACAAACGCCGACTCAAAAAGCGATGTCGCCGTATGGTATGACGAAACAAATGGGTGAGGATATTTTGAGCGATGTTGTGACTTCAGGCGCAGCTATTAAAGCTATTTCTTTGCGGTATTTCAATCCAATTGGCGCACATCCTTCCGCTTTGATTGGCGAATTACCATTGGGCGTACCGAACAATTTAGTACCTTTCATCACGCAAACAGGCGCAGGTATTCGTGAAAAACTAACCGTTTATGGCGATGATTACGAAACGCCTGATGGAACATGTTTGCGCGATTATATCCACGTCAGCGACTTAGCCGATGCCCACGTAGCCGCTATAAAAATGTTGTTAGACTTAGAAAAAGACAATTATTACAACGTTTATAATGTCGGAACAGGCAATCCGAACAGCGTTTTGGAGGTCATAAAGACGTTTGAAGAAGTCAGTGGCAAACCGTTAAACTATGAAATCGGCGCACGAAGAGGTGGTGACGTACCTGCGCTTTATGCCGATGCTTCAAAAATAACTACTGAATTGGGCTGGACGGCAAAACACTCGATGCGTCAAGCCTTAGAAGATGCGTGGCGTTGGCAAGTATCGCTTTGATATTAAGATTTTAAGAACAAAGACGTTAAGACTAAAAAATCTTAACGTCTTTGTTCTTAAAATCTTAAATTCTTTTTTACCTTTCGACGTTTTGATTTACCAACTTATAAAAAAACAAGAATGCAACCATTTATCGGAGAATTCGTCGGCACCATGTTGCTGATTTTGCTTGGCGACGGTGTTGTCGCTGGCGTTTTACTAAAAAATTCAAAAGCTGAAAACGCGGGCTGGTTAGTTATTACGATCGCGTGGGGTTTGGCTGTTATGATGGGTGTTTATGTCGCGGGACCCCTCAGTGGTGCGCATCTAAACCCTGCCGTTACACTTTCACTGGCAGCCACAGGGCAGTTTGCTTTTGAAAAAGTGCCGATGTACATCACAGCCCAAATGTTGGGTGCGATTACAGGTGCTTGTCTCGTCTACTTACATTATCTACCACATTGGGCAAAAACGGAAGACCCTGCCTTGAAGTTGGCTGTTTTCGCAACAGCCCCTGCCGAAAGACATTCTGTTGGTAATTTTATCAGCGAGTTTATTGGCACATTCGTCTTGATGCTGGGTTTGGGTTCTTTGGGTGCAACAGAGTTTGCGTCAGGAACAAATCCAATGGCTATTGGTGGTTTGATTGCTGTTATTGGTCTTTGTTTGGGTGGCACAACGGGTTATGCGATTAACCCTGCACGTGATTTAGGTCCACGCATCGCTCATGCTTTTTTACCGATTAAAGGTAAAGGCGGTTCTGATTGGGGGTATGCTTGGATTCCTGTCCTTGCACCGATTCTCGGAGGTATTTGTGGATCAGCATTTTTTAAAGCGTTTTTAAGTTTACATTAAGCTATTATGCGTCTTATCATTTTCACAAACCGCGATTTAGCGAGTAATGTATTTCTGAACCACATAATGCCGCATGTTGCGCCTTATGTGGTTCATATTTTTCTTTCCGACAAAGTCGGTAAAGCAACCACAACCGCTACGCCCAAGGCACTAAAAGACTTGAAGTTTTTTGAGCAGACATTGCCTAATGACTTTATATTCCCTTCAATTGATGCTCAAACCCGTCCAGAAAGTACGTCGCCCAATACATTGATAAACGAAAATAATGACGGGGGTAAACTATTGACCTTCAATCAATTATCGAAGTATTATCAAGTCCCAATAGAACCCCTCAATGATGTTCGTTCGACAGAAAATCTTGACAAAGTAAAGATATTGCAGCCTGATTTGGTTTTGTCTGTTCGGTTTGGAAGGATATTTGGCAGCGATTTTTTAACTATACCAAAGCGTGGAGTCATCAATTTACATTCAGGACGACTCCCTCAGTATCGAGGCGTTTTACCTACGTTTAGGGCTTTGATGAACGGTGATGCTGTGATTTATCCAACCCTCCATTACATTGAAGATGGGACAATTGACACAGGTAGCGTCATTGGTTTTGCAGAATTAAAGGTTGAACAAGATAAGTCTCTTATATGGCACATTTTGCATTTATATATCGCCAGTGTGGATTTAGTGGTTAATGCAATTCAACAAATTGCAGAAAACAAAAAACCATTGACAAAAGAACAAAGCGATACCAATGCCGCTTATTTCACTTTCCCAACAACAGAAGAATTTGCCCTTTTTTCAGAAAAAACAAAACGGCAAATAATAGATGTAGAAGAATATACAACGTTCTTAAACAGGTATAAATAACCTGTAAATTCATCATTTATCATTCATCACTCATCATTAGAATACATGGATTTTCAAGGAAAAATAGTCTTAATCACAGGTTCTGCAACAGGTTTCGGCAAAGTGCTGGCAGAAGAATTTGCTCGTCAAGGAGCGTCATTGATTCTTTCAGATGTCAATACCACGCAAGGCGAAGCGGTGGCGGAAGAAATTCGTCAAAAAGGCACACAAGTCGTTTTCACAAAATGTGATGTCAGCAAAACAGAAGATGTCAAAGCGATGGTTCAAAAAGGCATCGAAACCTTTGGACGTTTGGATATTTGCGTCAATAATGCAGGTATTGCGGGCAACTCATTGCGTGACAAAACCCATGATTTCGACGAAGCGATGTGGGACAATGTGATGAATGTCAATGCCAAAGGCGTTTGGTTGTGTATGAAATACGAATTGCCGCATTTACTTGCTGCGGGCGGTGGGGTAGTGGTCAATATTTCTTCAAAAGCAGGTTTGGGCGGTGTGCCTGGTAATGTCGCTTATGCAGCGAGCAAACACGCAGTCATTGGCATCACAAAAACGGCTGCCTTGGAATATGCACATAAAAACATACGTGTCAATGCCGTTTGTCCATCATTTGCCGATACGCCGATGGTTCAAAATTCGATTATGCGTGACCCGAAGTATGCAGAACGGTTGATTCTTTCCAATCCGATGCGTCGTCTCGGTACGGCTAATGAAATACGTGATGTGGTGATGTTCCTTTGTTCCGACAAATCGTCTTTTATGAATGGGCAATCGGTGGCGGTTGATGGTGGTTTGACGGCTATTTGAGGTATTTTACTGAGGGGTATAATTTTAGGAAAAATGGATAATTCTGTTTATTTTTGTTTTAAAAATAGAAAAATATGAGCGGAGCAACAGCTATTCAAGTAAAACAAACCATGACCGCCGAAGAATACCTTCGTTTGGAACGCAGCACATTGCGTGAAAAAGGCGGCAAATACGAATTTTTCAACCAAAACCGAATCTATATGGCAGGGGGAACGCATCCACACAACAGAGCCGTTATCAATACTGGCTCATCTTTGCTTGTCCAGCTTAAACAAGCCAAAATCAAAAGTGATACCACGACTTCTGAAACAAAAGTTATCAGCTTTTTGAAATATAAAAACTACTTTTATCCTGATGTCGTAGTTGTTGAAGGCAAAATATATTTTGAAGATGACCATAAAGATATTGTCGTCAACCCGACCCTCATTATTGAAGTTTTATCGGACTCAACAGAAGCTTTTGACAGAGGTGATAAATTCAAATCGTATCGTCAAATCAAAAGTTTGAAAGAATATATTTTGATTGATTCAAGAATACAATCAGTTGAACAGTTTTTTAAAGACGAAGCAGGAGAATGGCATTTTGGCAGCGAAATTACTGAGGGGTCTATGACGCTTCGTTCTTTTCCGATTGATTTGTCTGTTGAGGATATTTATTTTGATGTTGAGTTTGAGACGGTGAGTGTTTGATATTGAAGATTTGAGACAACTACTAAAAAAGCCATTTTGACGTATCAAAATGGCTTTTTTAATGATTTTAATGACTATTCAAAGGCAAACCCCGTTTCTGAAACTCCGTCCAATTCAAATATTCCTCCCCATGCCGTTGTTCAACCATCGTAATACAACCGTCAACAGGACAAACGATTTGACAGAGATTGCAGCCCACGCAATCGTCATTTTTAACCGTATAAGTATTGTAAGGTTGACCCCTCAGTAAATCTATCGCTTGGTGGCTCGCATCTTCGCAAGTGATGTGGCATAAGCCGCAATGAATACATTTTGATTGGTCAATATCGGCAATAATGTGGTAGTTTAAGTCCAATTTCTCCCATTCTGTGAGCTTATTGACGGATAAACCCATGAAATTGTCTATGTTGTCAAAACCTTTTTCGTCCATCCAATTGGACATGCCGCTTGTGAGGTCTTCGATGATGCGGAAACCGTATTTCATAACAGCCGTACAGACTTGTACATTACTCGCACCAAGCAACATAAATTCTACGGCATCTTGCCAAGTCGAAACGCCACCGATACCTGACAACGGAATATGCTTAAACTTAGGGTTTTTGCTCAATGTATGCAGCATTTTCAAGGCAATTGGCTTCACGGCGGGACCACAATAGCCGCCATAAGCCGATTGACCGCCGACATTGGGGCGCACATCAAAAGTATCTAAATCCACTCCTGTAATACTTTGAATCGTATTGATGAGCGACAAACCATGTGTACCTGCTTGCACACACGCCGAAGCAGTCGGTACGACAGAATGTACATTCGGAGTCAGCTTTGTGATGACTGGAATGGTCGCGTATTCCATCACCCATTCGACGACCATTTTAGCAATTTCGGGATCTTGTCCTACGGATGCGCCCATACCCCGTTCGGTCATGCCATGCGGACAGCCGAAATTGAGTTCAAGCCCATGTGCGCCTGTGTCTTCGACCTGTTTTATGAGGTCATACCACGATTGTCTGTCATTATCCGCCATAAGCGAAACGACCATCGCTCTATCTGGAAACTCTTTGAGGACTTCACGGATTTCTTGGAGGTTTATACTGAGGGGTCGGTCTGAAATCAATTCGATGTTGTTGAACCCCATGACCTTTTTGCCGCCATAACTCACTGCGGAATAACGTGAAGACGTGTTTTTGACCTGAGAACCGAGTGTTTTCCAAACAACACCGCCCCAACCCGCTTCAAAAGCCCGTAAGACATTGATTTTTTTATCTGTTGGCGGCGCGCTTGCGAGCCAAAATGGATTGGGCGATTGTATGCCGAGGTAGTTGGAATGGAGATTTGCCATGTTGCGATATAGTTTGAAGATTTTAAAATAAAGGATGCTGCAATTAATTGTACAACCCGATAAGGAGCGGGATTGATTGACAAACAAAATTAATCTTTTAAGGGAATAAAAGGTAATTTATGCTTTTTGAATATTGTTTTTTAGGATGAAGAATGATAACGACTTTGCATATACCACGGATTGTAATTTAGGATATAGGGCAATGCAAAACAAAAAATCAGACAAAACGTGTTATTTAAGCCATTTGTAAGCCTGTTTCTTTCAGTTTTTGTTGTAATACCAAAGCATAATTTTCAAATTCAGCCGCATCGAAATAAGAATCTTGTTCGGGTAGGTAACTTTTAGGCATATTGGGTGTTGAGACAATCACAATACTGAGGGGGTCGAGGTTATTGTCCAAATCCAAAAAATAAGAAAAGGGTTGTTCTAAAATCAGTTGCCTGATTGAGACTTGTTTATCGAAAAAGGTTTTTAAACTCTGGACAGACACCTTGACAACAAGCCATCTATGCGCCTTATCATCACAATCAGACCATTTATAAAAGTAAAAATTATCAGAAAGTGCGTCTTTAAAAACAGATAATAAAGGACCTTCATGGTAAAGCAAGTCACCTTGTTTGATAGGAAGAAAATCGAGTTTTTCTATTTTAACGCCTGTTAGCTTTTTCATTTTAACTGTTTTACAATAATAATTTTTTCAAAATATTTGAAACCCATAGTAGGATGATGCGTAAAATGTCCATTTTTATCAACAGGACTATTGACACCATCGTCTTTTTGAATTTGCCCTTGTGCGATTTGAGAACCTAATACTTTATAGGCTTCTTGTCCTAATCGTTTTTTGAGTTGTCCGAAACGTTGTTCTGCCGTTTCTAATGAATCAAAAAAGGATAAACCCATTGACATACACCTTTCTTCATCCGATTTTTCATTAAAACGCTTAGGATTCTTAAAATACACAGGTTTAAAGTTTTCTTCATCGGTTATTTTATCAAAAAATCCACCTAAATGCCTCTCTATTTTCGGCTATGTAATTTGAAGGCGGACAAGGTGTAGTTAGTTTTTCAAAGTAAGTTTGGTATTTGAACATCGTTTCTATTTTATGCAAAAATGGTCGTTTTTATGTAAAAAAACAAAAAATATTGAGCGGATAAGTAATGGTGTGTCATTCATTTTTGTTTCGCGGGTCTGAAGACCCAATTAATAGTTGAGTTCTGTCGGGAAACAGAACCCATCAGCGGCGTTTGTTGTATGAATGTAGGAAATGGGTTTAATTGAAGATATTGTACCAACTAGCAGGCTCAAAAATAATTTTCAATGACAATTTTTGTATTATCAATTTCATCAAACTTTGCTTGTTTAAATGTGACATTGGGAAATTTTGTATTACTTAGTTCAATTATTTCATGTTTATGTTCTTCAGTCATGTCTTTTCCAAAAATTATTTCTAAGAAATAAACACTTTCTATTGGGACACTTCTCCATTCGTCATTAATTGGGCTGTAGTTAACTTTAGATACCCTATATTCTTTTTCAAAAGACCATTTTTTTAATTTATGTAACGCATTTATTACACCTCTTTTTACAAAATCATCTGAATATCTAATTATTGGTAAATTATCTACATATTCCACTTGTCCTTGTAAACCAAATCTACTTGAATCTCTTAACATCTCTTTGCCATTGAAGCCGATACAAAATCCTGTATGATTGGCAGTATATTTATCCCACATTTCTATATTTGCAGGGTCTTCTGTAAGACACAAAACACCATATTTATTATTAAAGTCTTTCCGAGAAACTTCTCTATTCTCTTCAATTCTTATAGGGTCTTGTAACATTTTTTTAGATTTCCATTCACGGGCAAATTTTCTATGCCCTTTTCTGTCCGAATATGGATAACGGTTCTTTGATTCATTGAAATATATTTGAAAAATTTCTTTATCTGTCAATAAATCATATCGTACGGGAATATTGCAGTCAAGGGTATCTTCAAAACTATCAGGGCGTGCTAAATAAAGTAACTGGTCAATTAAAATTGTTTTATGCCACTTATTATTCCAGTCACGATACTTATATAGCAGTTTAGGAATAGGCAATTCATCGTATTCTTCGGGCTCAAATAATCTATAATTCATTTAATTTTAAATAATTATGTAATGTACAAATAATAAATAATAAAGCACCTTATTGTCATCATATTGTTCAGGCGAAGTTTCGATTGTTTAGATAATGAGTGTTTGGTTTAA
The DNA here is from genome assembly GCA_043721685.1 of Saprospiraceae bacterium. Lineage (GTDB taxonomy): Bacteria > Bacteroidota > Bacteroidia > Chitinophagales > Saprospiraceae > JAAFJT01. Next base: position 16,815 of record JAYSQG010000051.1, read on the forward strand.
GTTAAAGTTAGCAGTAGTAGGGTTTTTTGAAAATCCCTATTTTCTTAATCAATTATCATATAGATTAATTTTTGAACGAATTAGAAAAAAGGAAGACGAAGATTAAAACTAATCCCAACCAAAAAAGAAAAATTAACATGTTTTTATCATGATATTTTTGTAGTTCTTTTTGTTCTATTTTGATTTGTTCAGTTGTTTTTTGATTAGCCTTAGGTTTTTCAATTTCATATTTGGCTTCTATCGTTTTTTGAATGGCAGGGTTAAGATAATTTCTACTTAAGAAATCAATTACACGATTAAATGAGTTTAATTCGCCATCATACTTGTTTTCATTTACTAGAAAAGCATATTCATTTCTACCATCAATTTTTAAGGCAAGTATGTTTTCATCAAAAAAACCATGTTTAAACAAATAGCTTTTATCTTTTTTGTCAATTAATAGTGAGTTGTTCCCCAAATATTCCCAACGACCTTTTTCTACTTCCCCATTAGAAGAAATTAACAATTCATTGTTTTTTCTGAAAATATATACGTTTTTACTTTTATCAATTTCATCGACAACAACCCAATGTTGATTGGTTAGGATTGTTAAGTCATCTAGTTTTTGGCTAAATCTTTGAATTTGAGGAATAATATCCGAAATGAACGTTTGCATATTTTTTATTTTTTATTCTACCTAACAATACGCAATTGATTGATTATTTATTTTTGACTTTCTTCAACAAACAACTCTACTTAGCTTAATTGCTCCTATCTTACCTCTCTACAAATCTCAATTAATAAAATATCATAACACCACCCATCTTGGCACACCATAGTATCAAAACACGAGTAAAATATTAAATTTTAGTAGCAGATTTGAGTGGTAAGAAGAAAGGCACGAATGCATGGACAAATCTAACCAAACAATTTTAATACAGATATAAAAAACATAAAACTTTTACATCATTCAAAAGCCTAAAAACAGTCTTTATACTGAGGGGGTCTCTTTAGCCAGCTACCGCTTATATCGTTAATGATTCACAAAAACACTTTGTTTTTGCCGTTTTTATGCTTAAATTGAGTATTATTGACAGAATTTCCATTCTTTAAGCGACCTATTTTATTCTTTAAGCTACCTCTTGGCATCCTTTAAGCGTTATATTTTATTCTTTAAGCGACCTCTTGGCATCCTTTAAGCGTTAGATTTTATCCTTTAAGCGACCTCTGACATCCTTTAAGCGGTATAATTTATCCTTTAAGCGACCCCTTGGCATCCTTTAAGCGGTATAATTTATCCTTTAAGCACCTTCAGGCGACCACATAAGTGCTATCGAGTATGTATTTTTAAAGGGACTAATTACCCTTTTATACTGAGGGGTATAAAAAAAAACGGTCTGCAAACTTCCAAAGTTCGCAGACCGTTATACATAGTCATTAAAAAACTAAACACCTAAAATCAATGCGCTTCCATCGCTGCTTTAGCCGCTGCCGCTGCTTCTTCGGCTTTTTTCTTCTTAGGTTTTACAAAAAAGATAAAAGGCAAAATGGCTATGAAAAAGAGCGAAATCAAGCGATAAGTATCTAAATAACTCAATAAATACGCTTGTTTATCAACGGAAAGATTCAAAATGGTCAAGGCTTGTTGTGCGGCTGTGGTGGCATCGCCTGTCTTGGCAATCATACCGTTGGTCAATGCGGTCAAACGTTCTGCTGTTACGGGATTACTTTGATAGACATGTGCAATCAAATCCGAGCGGTGTTGAGCAAAATGAGTGGACACATAATTATTCGCTAACGCAATACCAAATGCACCGCCTAATTGCCGAATCATATTGTTGATAGCAATCGCTGGCGCATAATCCTTTTGCGGCAAACCGGCAACGGCTTGATTGATAAGCGGTAATTGCATCAAAGAAATACCGAACGTCCGCAACATCAAGACATAAAAGAAATCCCATCTATCTGCATCGCCGTTCATAGTGCCGCCGTAGAAGCCAAAAATGATGAACATGATACAACCTACGAAAATAAATGGCGTAGGTGGCGCACCTTTTGCCATCATTTTACCGACGATTGGGAATATGAATGCACCAATTAAGGTCGGTAAAAGTATTGCTAAACCCGTTTCATAAGGCGTAAAACCATTGATGCGCTGCACCATGACGGGGAAAACATAAACGGAAGTGAACAAACCAATGCCAACGACAAAGGTGAATACATTGGTCATCGCTAATGTCCGATTCTTCAAAATTGATAAGCGAACAGCTGGATTTGGAATGACCAATTCGCGCCATATAAAACCCACAACACCAATAAGTGCGGCTAGGGTCAACCACTGAATGGTGAAAGAAGCAAACCAATCTTCGGACTCGCCACGCTCCAAAACGTATTGCAACGAGCCAATACCGACGGCTAAAAGGAGAATTCCGAGATAGTCAATCTCAATATCGGACTTGCTTTTGCCTTCACCTTCCTTTTTTTCAATGAAATTATAGGCTAAAAGACACGCAACAAGACCAACAGGCAAATTGATATAAAAAATCCAAGGCCAGTCCAAATGTTCCATCACCCAACCGCCAAGTGTGGGACCCAAAGTCGGGCCCATAATTACACCCATACCGAACAAACCACTCGCAATAGCACGGTCTTTCGGTGGAAAAGCATCAAACAAAATAGCTTGTGAGGTTGACAACAACGCACCACCACCAATGCCTTGAATGAATCGCCAAAACACCAACATGGGTAGAGTTGTAGAAGCCCCACACATATAAGAAGCGAATACGAAAATGATCATCGAGACCAAATAGTAGTTTTTCCGCCCAAAATATTCGCCCAAAAACCCTGTTAAAGGGATAATAATGACGTTGGCAATGGCATAAGAGGTGATGACCCAAGCCACGTCCTCCACATTGACACCGAGACTGCCCGCCATATTGAACAAGGCAACGTTCACAATCGAGGTATCGAGCAGTTCCATAATTGCCGCCGAAATTGTCGTGAGGACGATGATGAATTTGGCGAAGCCAGTAGGATATACCATTTTATTTAGTGGATAATGTATAGTTGATAATGGATAATTCAAAGTAAAATTGATTAAAAAAATTACACCACATTATCTTTTTACATAGGTTTCTCCATCTAAAGATGGAGGCAATTGAGGCTTATGCCGATGGAGGCAATTGAGGCTTATGCCGTCAGATTGAAATGGTGAATTTCTACCTCCTATACCTTGATTCTAATTCACTGGCACGACCACGCCCACGCTCATACCTGCACGCATTGGCATTTCTGCCGTTGCTTTGTCGGTGATTAATATCTTTGTGGGTACACGTTGCACGACTTTTACGAAGTTACCTGTTGAGTTGTCGGGCGGTAAAAGGCTGAATTTTGCACCTGTTGCGCCTGCAAAAGACTCAATAGTGCCTTCAAAATCCTTTCCTGGGTAAGCATCCACGTGGATTTTTACTTTTTGACCAACTTTCATCTTACCAATTTGTGTTTCTTTGAAATTGGCAACAACCCAAACATTGGCATTGTCCACAAGACTCATCAGAGGTTGTCCTGCATTGACCAATTGACCCAATTGCACATTTTTACGAGAAACTTGTCCTGACATAGGGGCAGTGACAACGGCATAACTCAATTGTAATTTTGCCAATTCTAATTCTGCTTTGCGTTGTTCGATTTGCGTTTTGGCAACGTTTACTTGTTGCTGTGCAGAAGCGACTTGCGTTTGTGCAGCGTTTTTTTGGCTACTACCAATACTGGTTTGACGACGAGCTGATTCTACTTGTACTTGTGCGGCAGCGACTTGTTTTTCTGCGACAACAACAGAAGCCTCAGCAGCGTCTTTTTCCGCTTTTGCATTGTCATAAGCCGCTTGTGTGCCTGATTTCTCTTTCAATAATTGATCCGAGCGGTTGAAGTCTTGTGTGGCTTTGCGAACACGAATCTTTGCGATTTCTATATTCGCTGTTGCTGTCCCAACAGCCGCTTCACCCGCAGCGATGCCGGTGTTTTGGGCTTGAATAGTGGCTTCTGAAGTATTGACATTGGCATTGACAGTTCCTGCATTGGCAGAAATCAATGACACGTTTGATTCGGCATTTTTTAAAGCGACTTCTGCTTGAAGAACGCGGAGTTTGAGGTCACGGTCGTCAATTCTTACGAGCGTATCGCCTGCACGAACTTGTTGATTGTCTTTTACCAAAACCTCTGTAATCCAACCGCTGATTTTAGGGAGAACAGGGACGATATTGGTTTCGATTTGTGAGTTTTCGGTGTCCTCATTATTGAGTATAAAACTCGCTTTTTTGAATCCAAAAAATGCAGCGGCAGATAAAACTGTACCGATGACGACGTAACGAATGACTTTTTTATTTTCGATTGCCATTTTTTTATTTTTTATAAATCTTTGAAATTCAATTATTTGATTCTTTTACTTTCCAATAGATTTTTGTAGTTTATAATAAGCTGCTACAAGGTCAGCTTTTGCAATTTCGAGATTGATTTTAGCTTGCAAAACCAACGCATCCGCATCTAAAAGTTCACCGATTGTTGATACTTGTGCTTGATAACGATTCTTCATAACCCGTTGATTTTCTGTGGTTTGTACAATTGTCTTTTCTGTCAATTTAATCTTATCCATAGCAGATTGGTAAGCATGAAAATTCGCATTGACTTCCATTTTTGCCATGTCCGACAGTTGTTGTCTTTGTGCATTAGCAGCGACAACGTTGGCTTGTGCTTCTTGAATTTGCGCTTTTGTGGTATAAAGCGACGTCAAATTGTAGGACAACTGAATACCCATATCCCAAGTGCCTTTAAAAGCATCTTGCTGCGGGAAAACACGTTGATTTGGATTGTTGTAAAAATAATTTGCACCGACGGAAATAGTAGGGTAGTAAGCACCATGTGCTATATCCACACCTTTGACCGTTGCTTGACGGCGCAAATCAGCAGCAGCGAGGTCGGGTCGTCCGTCAACAGATTTCAGATACGCATCAAGTCCTGAAAGGTCTTTTTGTTCTGAAACAGCTTTATCATCTAATTCAATACCGGTGTCAGTCGGCAAACCGAGCATCAAATCGATATTGAAATTGGCAACTTCAAGGGCATTGTCCACGTCTTTTGAACTCAATTCGAGTTGAGAAACAGCGATTTCGGCTTTCAATTGGTCATTTTCAAGAGCCGTTCCACTTTTCACGAAGTTACGAACATCGTTTAAGCGACCCCTCAGTACATTGCTGTTTTCTGTCAAAATAGCCTTCGCCGCTTGGAGTTTAAAGAGGTTTAGATATGCTGCAATGATGTTGTTTTTGACTTCAATGCGGTCACGTTCAACTTCTAAGGTTGCTGCGCGTTCAAGAAATTGAGCCGATTCTAAATAGTTTTTGGCTCTAAAACCCGTAAAAATATATTCTTGGACAGACAATCGATTGGTAAACTGATTCAGAACTTGAGGATTCAAAACAAGCGCATCCGATGAGCCAGGAAAAACAACAGAAAACGGTGCAATATTGTCACTAACACGTGTGTATGTGCTGTTGATAGCCACATTTGGAATGAGTGTATTCCTAAATTGCATCGTTTTCGCTTTGCTCACATCGAGTCGTGCGCCAGTTGCTTTGAGTTGCTGACTTGATTCGATGCCTAAACGAACAGCTTCATCGAGCGTCAACGATTTTGTTGTTTGACTGTTTGCTGTAAATGCCACAATCAAGAGTGTAAAAAGGATAAGGTGATTTCTGATATTCATCTACTTTAAATTTATATTCTAAACGTTTGTTTAAGTCAATTAAACGATTGATTAAATTATAGGCAAAAAAAAGGGATTTATACTGAGGGGGTCATTTTTTCAAAATATTGCTCGTTGAAAAGATGCGCCTTCATCATCGCCTTCAAATGTGTTTTCAATCGCGTTTTAAAGGCTTCCGATTTAACAAATTTTTCCTCTTTTTCACCCAACAATCTTATTGTCCAACAAGGCATATTGATGAGTTGAAAAATAGTTCCAAACACAGAAGCAATCGTTAATTCTATATCAATGTCTTCTTTAAATTCACCGTTTTCTTGTCCTTCACGGATATAAGTTTTGATGACTTCCCAATTTTTTTCTATACCTGACAAAATCAATTCACGATGTTCAGGACGCTGTTCAAGGCTCAATTCTCTAAAAACGAGCTTATGAAACGAGCCATCACCCATGATTCTTTCCAAATAAAGATCAATGACCGACGAAATTTTATCCCAAGCACTGCCTTCTTGTTTTTGAATATTGCGCATTTGAGCGACTGTTTTAGGAAAACGTTCTTCAATCATCGCTTTGAATAAGCCTTCTTTTGAACCGAAATAGTAGGCAATCATCGCTATATTGACATCAGCTTCTTTTGCCAATTCACGGGTTGAAACGGCTTCAAAACCTTTCTCTCCGAAGAGTTTTGATGCTGTTTTTAATAACTGTTCCCGCGTATCAACGGTCTCTATTTTTTTCTTTTTGACAATCATTTGTGAATGTGTTTTTAAAACGTGGTGCAAAGTTAATCGTTCGTTTAATTTAATCAATCGTTTAATTAGTTTTTTTTAAAAAAAACTAATTAAACCTTTAAAACATCTTTATGGTTTTATCAAAATCTGCATTTTAGGATAATACAACATATCCATGTACATTTGCGCCAAAACCTGGAACCAAACACTGATCAAGAGAGTTACAGAAGAAAATTTAAACGCAATATGGAAGTTTTACACAGTATTTTTGGCAATGATTTGAATGCTGCCGCAACTATTGTTTTTACGTTAATTATTATTGAAAGCCTCCTATCTATTGACAATGCAGCCGTTTTAGCAACGATGGTGATGGATTTACCCAAAGAACAGCGTGGTAAAGCCCTCAAATATGGCATCATCGGGGCGTATGTATTCAGGGGTATTTGTTTGCTTTTAGCATCATGGCTGATCAAAATTTGGTGGTTAAAACTCATCGGCGGGCTTTATTTGCTCTATTTGATGATTGATTATTTCAGAACCAAAGCCACGCCGAAAAAAGAGGATGACATTATAGATAAAAAAAGCAATTTCATATACCGCAACACCTTAGGTCTATTCGGCAAGTTCTGGTCAACCGTTATTATGATCGAAGCGATGGATTTGGCGTTTTCGATGGACAATGTCTTTGCAGTCGTTGCTTTCACAGACAATATTTGGTTGATTACGATTGGTGTTTTCATCGGTATTTTAGCGATGCGGTTTGTCGCTCAAGGTTTTGTGAAACTTATGGAGAAATATCCTTTTCTCGAAAAAGCCGCTTTTATTGTCATTGGCATACTCGGCATGAAGTTGACCCTCTCCGTTTATTCTCATTTTTATCCTGAAGAGGCTTTATCTAAAATAATTGAAGGACACAACGCTGACCTTTATTTGTCTTTTCTAACAGTGGGTATTTTTATTGTACCCATCCTAACTTCATGGCTTTTTGGTTATCCTAAACGGAATGATTAATTTTGTTTTCATAGTTAACAAGCTGTTTAAACCCTTCGAAAACTGATGTTTTCGAAGGGTTTTTCTTTGTTACGGTATCAAAACCGATTTCAAACAATTATCCTCCTTTTTATCAAAAATCCTATAAGCGGCTGCACCATCTTCTAAGCGAAACCGATGTGAAATGATGGACGCAATGTCGTATTGCTGCACAATCTCTTCTCGAATCAATTTTTCAGCATAAAAACGAGCAGGGCATCGTCCAACTTTATAAGTCAAGTTTTTGTTATACGCATCAACAGGTGAAAAGGAAAAATTAGCTGTCGTGTGCACGCCCACCGTTGAAATTGTACCACCGGGACGCACTAAATCCATCGCCAAACGACTGGCAGAAGGATTGCCTACGACTTCTAAAACGGCATCGGCGCCACGTCCGTTCGTAACGCTTTTTATCTTTTCTATCACGTCTATACTGAGGGGGTTCAAAGGGATTGCGCCAAAGGCTTTGGCTTTTTCCAACCTTTCAGGAATGGTATCAACGGCATATAATTGCGTTGCGCCTAAGTTTTTTGCACCGACAACAGCCATTAAACCCACAGGTCCACAGCCGATGACGACATAAGTACCTTTGGGCTGAATACCCGCCATATCTGCACAATAATAACCTGTTGAAAAAATATCGCCTAATAACAATCCTTGCTCTGTACTCAAATCCATACTGAGGGGTAGGAGCGTGGTGTCCGCCAAAGGCACGCGCACATATTCCGCTTGTCCGCCGTGTAAACCTGCGCCTTTTTCGACCCAACCATAAAAACTGCCTTTTTCGCAGCGGCACGTCAAACCGATTTGACAATAAAAACAAGTGCCGCAAGAGGTTGTAAAAGGGCTGAAAACCCTATCGCCACGCTTAAAACGCTTCACATTTCGCCCAATTTCTACTATTTCTCCTACGAATTCATGCCCCATGACGGTGCCATTGTCCAAGCCTGTTTCACGGCAATGATAGACGTGCAAATCTGAACCGCATAAGCCGGCCATTTCTACTTTTACGAGGACATCTGTCGGCTCTAATACTGAGGGGTCGGCAACTTGCTCGTAAACGATGTTTTCTTTTCCTTGGAAAGTGAGTGCTTTCATTGTTTTGTGCTGTATGTTGTTACGCACCAAACGGAGTTGGGCGTTACGTTACTAATATCTTATGCCCCAAAATGGGAATGATTCTTCTTTTCGTTTTTCTAAAATAAACTTTGTTTCTAAGTCGTGGTATTCAGCGTATTTTATCTTTTTGCTTTTTATTTTTTTAGGTACATCCAATTCCGTAGTGAGCTTTTTCAATTCAATTTTATCGGCAGACATAATCATCGCACCGTCGTTGATGTCTATTTCGAGAATCATGCCTGGCAAGCCTGAAAAACGGTCGGGTCCTGCACTAATCGGGATATCTTGGGCGAACCAAGCGACGATTTTTTGATTTTTCAACGTATCTTCCGTGAAGGCTTTCATGCAGATATGCCCTGCCACTTCCTTCAAATCGTTTTGGATTTTCCAATCAATGTGCGGAATGTCGTCTTCAATCAAGTAGTTTTTGCCCAAGAGTTCGATCGCATCGGACATGGTGTTGTTGGCAAAATCACGTTTCATAAAAAACAGTTCTTTGCGTCCTGCCCATCTGTTGTCGTCATTGGGGTCTGCTTTTTCTTCTGAATTTTCGAATTTGCTTGTTGTTGCATTGAAATACAAATTGTTATAAAGTTTCCACTCCGAATCATTGCCCCACATATAAGCCGTTCTTTCTTTTTGTTGTTTGCTGATATAAGGCACTGCTGATAATTTTTTAGTCCAATTATGCGTCACGAGGTAACGTGCTTTGCCTTCAAACGCTTGTTGTGCCCACATTGCCGAAGGTAACAATATGATTAAAACGAAGAGTATCTTTTTCATAAATGATATTTTTTTAAGTGTTTTTGATGAATATACTGAGGGGGGAGGTACTTTTTGGAAAGGGATGTTCGGGGAAATTTTAAATTTCCCCGAACATGGTGTGCTAATTTAAAAATGCCCGCCTTTGTTCATTTTCGTCTCATGACCCCGCAAATTATACGTCAAACTGAGCATAAAGTACCGCGCCAAAGTCTGTGCAGTATTGGTAATAACATAGTTCTGCGTGCCCGATTGCGTGATATTGACTTGTTTATTCAACAAATCGAAAGCGGCAAGGCGCATCTCTAACTTATTTTCTTTCAAAAACAAACGACGGACGGACAAGTTCCAAATCGGAATTTTTTGGTCAAAACCAAAACGTTCATTTTTGTACGCTGCATAATTGAAGTTCGATTCGAGATAAAATTTCTTTGCAAAATTCCATTTGATACTGGCATCAACCGATTGATTCCGAATCTTTTGGTTTTGCTCTTTTTGAATCGAATATCCAATATTATTGAAACGAATATTACCCCGCAAACCCAAAATGAGCTTCTGATTAGGTGTTAAATTGATGCCTAAACCAATGTTTCCGCCATTATTTGTTGTCTCATTTAAAATGTCATTGATTTTTGAAGGTGTCTTGCTGAAATTAATACCACCATTTGCAGTCGCCGTCAATTTGGTTTTAATGATCGGATAATTCAACCAAAGCCACGTGCTGACGGTTTGTCCGCCTGACAAATTCTCTGGTCTCGTTGTCGTGCGAATACCTACTTTATCAATATTTTCGATTTTTTGACTGTAAATAATTTGCTCGTCATATTTTGAATATTCCACGTTCAAATTCATATTGGCAAAATTCGCAGGATTCCAATAATTGAAACCAACAGACGCATTGTGATTGCGTTCAGGTCGCAAATCGGGATTCCCCTCAGTACGAAATGCTGGATTATTGACATTTGGAATCGGTTGTAAATCATTGATTTGTGGCTCACGGACATTGTATCCATAGCTGAAATTCAGGTATTTGTTGTTCGGTAATTCAAAATTCGCATTGACATTTGGTGTCAAATTCGTATATTTTTTATCGATAGGTGCCGTTAAAAGCGGCAAACTTTTGTCAATTGAATATTTGCCTCCTAAGTTCAATTGTTGTGCTGCCAAACCAGCCGTAATATTAATGCCTTGATGCGCATAACGCAGGCTTGATCCAAGCCGATTGTATTGAATCGAATTATCATAAAATACGCTTAAATTGTCCACCCGTTCATTGTTCTTTTCAGGGTCATTAACTTGCCGATTGACTTGAGTGTTGGTATTGCTAAAATTATAAAAACTTTCCCAAAACCATTTTTTTGACAAAGGTTCAGTGAATAAAACGCTGGATTTCAACTGTTTAGTTGTATTGTCACTCGTATTGAGTTGTCGTATTTGTTCCGTAAAAGTTGTTGCTTGAAAGAATTTATTTATTGAAAATAGGTTCTCCGTACCATCCGAATTGCTGTCGTTATAGCCACCACTTAGAGCAAGCGAACGTCCTTTTTTCTTGAATTTATGACGGAATATAGCGGCACTTGTAAACCGCAAAGAATTAAGGTCATTCCCATTATTGAGGTACAAAGAGTTGGTGTTGACATTATTGCCTTTAGAAAAAAGTTGATTCTGAATTGTTTCGCCATTGTTTTGACTGAAACGCAGATTTCCCTTGACAATCAATACATTAGTTGAATCAAATTCATGTTCAAAACGGGCGGCAACGCTGTGATTGCTTCTAAAATCCGATTTTCCAGTCGTGTCCGTGCTGTAAAAACTACTGTCTTTTAAGAACGTTTGACGTTTTGAAAACTGGTCGAGATTCAGTTGTGTTTGGTTGTAAAAATAGTTTGAACCCAACTTCGTTTTTTTGTTGTCATAATTGTAGTTGATACCCGTACCTGCGTTTTTTGTAAATCCACGCCCGTCATAATTGTTAAAAGGTATATCACTGTTATCGGAGGAAAAATAGCGGAAATTGCCGCCACCGCCAAACCCGAAGTCACCATTATCGTTGTTGTTAAAAGAGTTTTGACCTTTAAATTCACCATAATCCTCCCAGTTTACACCCGTTTGATTGATGTTATTGGCAAATCCAAGGATAGAAAATTGCTCTTTTTTGTTAAAACGGTTGTAGTTGCCCCTTGCCGCCCATCTATCTGATGTGCCAGCGGCAGCAGACACTTTGCCGAAAGAACCTTTTTTAAACTCTTCTTTTAGTTCCAAATTCATGGCTTTGTCCTTTTTACCGTCATCAATGCCCGTCAGTTTGGCTTGCTCCGATTTTTCAGTAAAAACCTGAACTTTTGAGATGATATGGGCATCGAGGTTTTTTGTAGCGGCTTTTGGGTCGTCTCCGAAGAAAGTTTTACCGTCCACATATAGTTTTTTCACGTCTTTGCCTTGTGCTTTGATATTGCCATCCGCATCTATGTCAATGCCAGGCAAACGGCGCAACAAATCTTCAACCGTAGAGCCAGGCGGAACTTTGAAAGACGAGGCATTGTACTCAATCGTATCACCGCGAATAGACAAAGGTGCTTTAGCGGTTCTGATGACTACTTCGAGCAATTCCTGTGTTATAGGCTTAATTTTGATGGCTCCCAAATCATTCAATTCAGATACTGAGGGGTCTAAATGTTGTTGATATGGCAAATACCCGACATAAGAAATCTTGAGCAAATAAGCCGTATTTTTAATGTTTTTGAAGGAAAACGCCGCTTTATCATCGCTGCGGGTGAAGTTGATGAGGGCAGAATCTTTGGGATTCAACAACATAACAGTTGCAAACGGCAAGTCCTCGCCCAATGTATCAGCGATAACACCTTGAATCGTAACTTTAGATGGATTTTGTGAAAAAACACTGCTTGCAAAAAGGAGAAAAACAATAAGAGCTTGTAGCTGCTTCATTTCAGATGAGTTAAATTGGTTTAGTGAATGTAGGTGGAAATAGATTTCCTTCCTTTGGTTTATACGAAAAACATAACGACAAGTTAAAATGTAAAATGTTGTTTGTTAGGAAATTTAACACTCAAATTACTAAGGGGGGCAAAATTGTATTGTGTTAATCTATTGACTTCTTATACATAATTAAATGCACTCTTTCATTTGTGAAATTATTATTTTTCAAAGGTATTGTGAAGTACCTTTTTCTGGCTTTTTTAATTGTAAAAGATAGTAAAGGAGATGTAAATAATAAGCTATTTGGTGTGAATAAACCATTTATTGACAATATGTCATGGTTTTTACTGAAAAATTGACATAATGGCAGATTATTTTAAGCAAAAAAGCCATTTTGACATAAAAAAACCGAATGGAACAGAACTTGTTAATAAGGGAATGTGCACAGCAATAGACGTTTAAAACCTTAAAATCTCTTGTCTTTGTACATTTCAAAATATGGTTTAACTTTTAAAATTTATTAAATTTATGACACACGTAAGATTCAATCCATTAGCTCCCGCAATCCGTTTCCAAAATTTGGACAAATTTATTGCAGATGTTTTCAAGACACCTGTTTTCAATGACGATGCAAAAGCATGGACAGCGACCCCCTCAGTAAATGTGGCTGAAAATGGCACCGAATTCCGCCTTGAAGTGGCTGCACCAGGTTTGGCAAAAGAGGATTTTAAAGTCAATATTGAAGACAACACCTTGACCATTTCGGCAGAAAAGAAAGTGGAAAATGAAACAAAAGAAGGTGAAAAATTCCTCCGCCGTGAGTTTGGTTACAGCACTTTCAAGCGTTCATTCACTTTGCCTGAAACGATTGACATTGCCAACATCAAAGCGACTTACAATCATGGTGTTTTGCAGTTGGAATTACCTAAAACGCAAGTTGTAAAAACTTTGAAAACAATTGACATTCAATAAATTAGAAGAGTAAAAATATGTTTTAGGGTTATAAATGAGGTTTAAAGTAGGAGCCTTCTCGACAGTGTCGAGGAGGCTTTTTTATGACTAAAAATACTGCCCCAATCCAAACACCAAACCATTCCCGTCGCCTTTTAAACTCCAACCATAGTCTAAACGAATATCAAAATCAAAGGCTTTCTTGTAGATGAACCGTCCGCCCACACCAGCAAATAGTTTCATACTTTTTGAGGACACCATATCTGATAAATTTCCGCCAGAATTGCGCCAAGTCCCTGCATCTGAAAAACCAACGACTTGAAACCCGAATGTTTTGTTCTCCCACACGGTTTGCCGATATTCGAGATTTAGAGTCACCGAAGCAGTACCTCTATCTATCCTATCACCGATGCCTCTGATATTGAAATAATTATCGGACACAAAGGGTGCTAAAAATGGATTACTGTTCGTGGAAATACCCAAACGGCTTCGAAAAGCGAGATTTCCCTTCGATGGATAGGTTTTAAAATAAGTCGTTTCATTAGAAATAAAACCAAAAATAGAATTGTCAGAAGGCGAAAAGGTCGCATACGAATTGAGTTTATTTGCCCAACCATTGAGGTAAAAAGTCGAATAATTGACGTTATTGAGTGTATGCGTTGCTTTTGCGATGAACCGTTTGCTGTGGTACATATCTATTTTTTTATTCTGCATATCACCCATCGGGAGCGTATATTGCTCATTCATAAACCCAATACCGAATTCAAAATCGTGGCGATTGATGTCAAAACTGTAACGCGTCGTCACTTCGGCATCTAAATTGGTGTAGTTAAAAATTTCGGTGACACCCCGAACTGGCACAGGCTCTAATATTGACCATTTTTTTAATAAATAACTTAAACTCCATTGTTTGAAAACGAAAGGGAAGGTTTGTTTTAAATAAAACGAATGGCGGTCATTGTACTGATAAAACAAAACTGTGCGTATCCCTTTTCCTAAGCCATTTTCATCTTCCAAACCCACCCGAATCCATTTGTTGCCCTCCGTCGCTCCCAATTCCAAGATGGGCAAAGCTGTATGAATTTCTATACATTTGAAAGTGATAGTCGTGTCATGGGTTTCCGCTTTAATTGAAGCGTTGACATCGGTAAAAAAACGCATATTTTTTATCTGTTGCACGGCTTGTGCAATACTTATGGAATCCGTAGGTATGTGCTGCTCCCAGCCTATGAATTTTAGTAAATACGTAGATTTTGTTCGTTTCACGCCTTCAAATACTACTTTTGGGCTTGAATACAGTGGGTGATTAAACTTAAAAAAAGTATTAAGCTGCTGCATAAAATTTTAGATTGGATAGGTTTTATCATAAGCAGAATGTTTGAAATTGGTGAAAATATGGTAAATGTTGGTAAATCAATAGGTAATCTTCTCCATTATCGTTTTCGGACTCATATACCGTTCCCCTTCTTGAAACCCATTTTTTCCTGCTCCGCCCCATTCTTTTATCTTCAAATTTTGACGCACTTCGGTACTCCACGACAACAGTTGATAGCCCAAACCGTGTTCTATCGTCCTTTTATCCGTGTTGTATTCAAACATATCCATTGCTTTTTTGTTGACTTGCATGAACAATAATTTTATAAAATATCCACTTTTTCGGCTGTTAAAGTCTGCAATATGGCTTATTTCATGTCCTAAAACGCCTATTTGGGCATTAAAAGAGAGGTTTTTCAACAAAATAGGTTCTAATTTACCAATTGTTTTAGAACTAATGGTTATCAAATATTTTCGATTTATGGGTTTTTGAAACACTGCCCATATACGCGGTTTGGCGGCAAGCGGTACAAGCGTTTTTTTGACTTTGAAGGTGATTTTAGTTTTTTTCAGTTCTGGGAAAAACAATAAAGCGCCTTGTATTTGCTTTCTGAAAGTGGTGTCAATTTTTTTATGAACTAACAAAGAATCGCTGAAATGAGTGGCTATAAAAGCAGGTGTTAAAACCTTCTGGATGGGGACTTGTGCCGTTGTTTTTAAGGCAAAGAAGCACGTCAAAAAACCAATTATTGTCACATTTTTCATCATTATATCTTTATCAAAATCGTATAAAATTGTAAAGCTGCGAAGCCCAAAAAAGCAAATGCAATCAGTTTGTCCATAATCTTTTGTAACCATAAAAGGCGTTTCCAAAGTAGTTTCCCAAGCAAAATGAAGACTAAAAACCCAGCAAATGTACCAACAGCGGCGGCTAAAGAAAAGTAAAAATAAGCCACCGGTTCAGGCTTTAACCAACCATTTTGTACAAATACGTTGCCCCACAAAAGCCAAAAAGGATAAACAACGATATTGGCAAAACCCAAGACAATACCTTGATAAAAAGCATTTTGCGGTAACAGCTTTACCCACTCAGTATCAGGCTTCTTTTTGAGGTTTTTGATGGCTAAATATATCAATATCGGTATGGAAATAACTGCAAAAATTGAACTCAAATACGGTATCGTCAGCAAGACATTCATACCCAAAAGCGTGATACAGATTTGGAAAAACTCAACGACAGATGCACCCAAACTGAATGATATGGCTTGCTGTTGCCGATTGGACAAGGTCAGTTGCAATATCGTCAAATTGAGCATACTCAAGGGCAATGTACCGATAAAACTGCTGGTCAAACCCAACCATATATGATTTAGAATTTCAGTGTAACTCATTGAAAATAATTATTTTATTTGAATTTTTTTTGTCATTCTGAACGAAGTGAAAGAATCTGTATGTATTACCATTTAGATTCTTTCACTTCGTTCAGAATGACAAAAAAAAGTCCACTTTACGATTCCAAATCCTCAACTTCTTTTTGTCTTTTTACAAAAACCTTATATTCTTTCAGCGTCATATAAGGCACGCCCAAACGGTGTTGTGCCGTGGATACTTCAAATATTTTTTTCCACAATTTGAGATATGCTGACCAAGTTTCAAAAAGCGGAATATTAGGGTCAAAAATGTGGGCAGGGTCAGAACCAACGCCGTTTATTTCTAAAATTTTCACATTTTTGCCCGTTTGGAGGTCAGATACTGAGGAAGTCTTTATGTCCAATCTGAAAACATAACAACCAGGCAAATCGGCTTGAATTTTATCAAAAGCAGCGACCATGTCCTTTGTAATTAAGTGATTATAATTCAAAAACTTTGTGCCGCGACAGTGGTTGCCGATGTGTTCAACGACCACTTTTTCGCCTGCTTTGGGTATCGAACACAGCAAATCGGTACTTTCTTGTTTGAGTCTGTCAATTTGCAAAATACCTCTTGGGTTTTGCAGCAAAAGACATTGTACCGCCAATTTGCCATCGCCTGTTACGGTCAAAAACTCTTTTAATGTGACCGATTGAATACCGCTTTTGCCTGTTTCAGGGTTTTTCCAATACAAAACAGCCGCTTCGACTGGGAAATCCACAAATTCCTCCATCAGAAATGTTGTCGGGTATTTACGGATATGTTCGGTTATTTCTGGCCATTTATTCACCTTTTTAACCATCAGACCCCGACAACCGACTGCGGGTTTTAGGATAATGGGGAATTGTAGCCCCGCTTTTTCAAAGTTCTTCATGATGTTTGGGAAATTGTCGGTTGGCTGAATGACGCTGTTTTTAGGGCGATACTGAGGGGGTACCCAACGGCTGATGTCTGCCTTGTTTTCACCAACCATGCCGCCTGTGGGAATTGCGGGATTCGCCGCTGTGAAAAACAAAGGCGACCGCGCTCGTATTGCCAAATAAATCGTATAGAAAATGACAGGAAAGGTATAAACTCGCCCATGCCAATACTCTTTATTGGTCAAACGGATAAACCATTTTTTCCGATTTAACGCCTTTTTCACACTTATATCTATCCGCCAATGCGTTGGTATTTTAGACAGATATGGGTTGTTCGCCGTAGGCAAAACGCTGGTGGTTGATGTCATGCTTTCCCAATTCATAGTATTGAAAATCAATT
>JAYSQG010000052.1:0-16562 GCA_043721685.1 Saprospiraceae bacterium
TTTTCGTCCTCGCTTTGGGCATTTATGGAGCGAAATGGTGGTTTGGAAGCAATGACCGACAGACACAACAGGAGTCGCAAGTGCTTTTGGAACAGGTAAAAGCGGTGACAAAACTCGTGACTACTGAGGGGTACTTTTCAGAAATTTTTAGTGAGGTGGACACCAAGTCCTATTTCGGTTTTCCATCTACAAAAAAAGTATTGATAAAAGTAAAAGCTAAAGTTTCGGCGGGTTTCAATCTGGCGAATATGAAAATTGAAGCCGATCACACCACTAAAACCCTACGTTTGAGCAATATTCCCGCACCTGAAATCATCAGTATTGAGCCTGAAATCAGCTATTACGACATTGCCAACGGTGTTTTTAACACTTTTACAAATGACGATTATACACGTTTGAACAAACGTGCCGTAGAAATTGTGCGTGAACAAGCCTTGAAAAGTGATTTTATGAACAACGTCAATGAACAAGGCAAAAAGAACTTCGATGCGTTACGCATACTGGCGGAGAGTATGGGTTGGAAGTTTGAAATAGTCGGGAGTAGTTTTGAGAATTAAATCGATAAATGGCTGTATTGTTAAATTGCTGTATTGTTAAATGGCTGTATTGTTAAATGGCTGTATTGTTAAATTGCTGTATTGTTAAATTGCTGTATTGTTAAATGGCTGTATGGTTAGATTGCTAACCATACAGCCATTTAACAATACAGCAATACAACTCAATTTTACTGTTGCTGAAACACATACCGAATAATATTTGCTCCCATTTCCAATGCTTTTTGGCGCAATTCCTCTGGATCTTTATGTACATCGTCCCAACCATCGCCTAAGTCCGATTCATAATTATAAAATGCCACAAGGCGACCTTGCCATATCAAACCATAGCCTTTTGCGGGTTTGCCATCGTGTTCATGGATTTTTGGAATACCGTTTGAAAACTCATAACGCTGGTGATAAACCGGATGTGCATAAGGTAATTCTGTCAATTCCAACTCTGGAAACACCTTTTTCATAGCGGGACGAATGAAAATATCCATACCATAATCGTCATTGATGAACAAAAAGCCACCTGCCATGAGGTAATTCCGCAAGTTTTCAGCTTCTTGATTCGAAAAAACAACATTGCCATGTCCTGTCATGTACAAAAAGGAATGGTTATAAATATCGGCACTGCCAACCTCAACCGTTGCATAGTCCAACTCGAAATTTGTCCCTAAATTTTTATTACAAAACGCTGCTAAATTCTTCAACGAATTGACATCGTTGTACCAATCGCCGCCGCCGCTGTACTTCAAAAGAGCCAACTTCAATGTCGGCTTATCCATTGAAAATGAAAGCGTTATGAAGAAAATAGCTATTAAAAATAGAATCTTTTTTATCATTGTATAATCAGTTTTTTTGTCATTCTGAACGAAGTGAAAGAATCTGGTTTTACTGTTTGTTTAGATTCTTTCACTGTGTTCAGAATGACAAAAGTGGTTTAAATTTCATTTATCAAATTAACAGTATGACACGCCACAACACCTGCCGTTTCCGTCCGCAACCGACTATCGCCTAAACTCACAGCTTGAAAATTTTTAGCCAAAGCCGTTGCAACCTCCCCCTCAGTAAAATCACCTTCGGGTCCTATCAGTATAACGCTGTTCTGTCCTTTTTTGTACATTTTAGAAAGCAACTGTTTTTCTTCATTTTCAATACAATGCCCAATAAAATTTTGACTTCCTAAAAAATCAGTTTTTATAAATTGTTGAAAACCAATGGCTTCATTCAGTTTTGGCAAATAAGCCTTTAATGATTGTTTCATGGCAGACAGTAAAACACCATTCAGACGCTCCCATTTTATCACTTCGCGCTCGCTTCTTTTACAAATTAAAGGCGTGATTTCATCAATACCGATTTCTGTTGCTTTTTCCAAAAACCACTCAAAACGGTCTATATTTTTTGTTGGCGCAATAGCAATATGCAGTTTAAAAGGCCGCTCATTGTGCGCCTCAATTGTGGAATTGATACCAATAAGGCAACTTTTTTTACCAATTTCAATAACCGTACCCTCATAAAGATTGCCTTCACCATCGGTCAGTTGCATCGCATCACCTACTTTTCGGCGCAGGACTTGAACGGCATGACGTGCATCAACTTCATCGAGTTGAGCAATACCGTGTTTTATGTTTTTCGAGAAAAATAATTGCATAAAATTTATTGTCTGCTATTTTAAAATGACAAATTCCGTCCGCCGATTCGCTGAACGTCCCCCCTCAGTATCATTCGAGTCGATCGGCTGCATTTCACCTAAACCTTTGAAACTCAATCGGTCTGCGGCGATGCCGTTTGACGCAAGGAAATCGCGTACCGCTTTTGCACGTTTTTCAGACAAAACTTGATTGTCTGCATCTGCACCAACATTGTCCGTATGTCCTCTGATTTCAATGCGCATTGTTGGATTTTCCTGCAAAAGTAGCTTCAATTTATTCAATTCTGTCATGGATTCAAGCATCAAATCCGCTTTTCCTGTTTCAAAAAAGACATTTTTTAAAATAATCGGCTTGTCTGCTATTTTGGGAGACCCCTCAGTACTCGTAGGCTTTTCGGCAGTCGTAGCCACTTGTTGTAGGAAAATATCAAGCATAAAAGGTTTATCAAAAGTCGCTTTTTCAGTCAAATTAAAATTTTCAGAACTGAATGCATATGCTGTTTTAGACACATTCAAAGCATAGTTTTTGCCAAAAGGCAGACACACTAAAAATGCCCCATTTTCATCAGTTGCGGAGACATTAACCGTCTTTTGACCGCCTAAATCCACAAAATCCAAGCGGGCAATACTGAGGGGTTCCTTAGTCGTCGCATCCCGCACAGTGCCCCGCACATACGTCACAGGTTGCGGACGCACCTTTTCATGTAAAGCAAATTCAAATAAATCATATTTTTTTTCATCACCATTACCACGTCCAAAATAGGCTGTTTTACCATCAAGGCTGACAGTGACAGTGCCTTCATTATCCTTTGTATTGATGGGATATCCTAAGTTATGAGGCTCACCCCAATTGCCTAAAGAGTCTAATCGGCTTAAAAACAAATCTTTTCCGCCCATACCTGCGTGTCCTTCTGATGTAAAATAAAGAGTCGAACCATCGGGATGAATAAAAGGCGTTTGGTCGTCCCAAGTTGTATTGATAGGTGCACCCATATTTTTTGCAGGCTGCCATTTGCCGGATTCAAAACGCACATACCAAATGTCAAGACCTCCCATACCGCCTGGACGGTTGGAAGCAAAGTAAATCGTCCGCCCATCGGCAGAAATCGAAGGCTGCGATTCCCACCACTCTGTATTGATAGCTGGAAAACCCTTCGCAGGAGTCCATTTATCATTCTGTTTTTTTGAAAAATAGATGTCAAAACTGCCAAAACCATCAGGACGGTCTTTAGCAGCAAACAGCAACAATTTGCCGTCAGGGCTAATCGTTTGCGCGCCTTCATTGTTATCGGTATTGAGTTCTTCTACAGGCGTTGCCAGCGTCCATTCGCCATTTACTTTTTTAGAAGAAAAAAAATCCTCTTGCCGCCCAACGAGTCGTGTGAAAATCATGGTCTCGCCATCAGCCGTTAGGGTCGGCAAATATTCGGAATACTGAGGGGTGTTCACCTTGTCACCCAATGACTTAGGTTCAAAAGGCACAGGATTATTGATGGCAATATCAGCGAAACGGGCATCCCGAGTGGCTTTTACGGCAATAAATTTATTCCGACTATCTGCTTTTTCAGATTTCAAGTAAGCGTCGTAGTGTTCTGTAGCGTCTTTAAATTTGTCTTGGCGCATTTCGATATTAGCCAATGAAAATAAGACTTCGACTTCAAAATTAGGGTCAATTCCCAACACTTTTTCAAATGCGGTTTCTGCTTCGGGCAATTTTCCAAGTTTATAAAACATCGCTGCTTGCTGTATTTGGGCATCAATAAACGAAGCATCGGCTTTCAAAGCATTTGTAAATTCTTTCAATGCCCCCTCAGTATCGTCTTGAATTTTGAGTTTTATGCCATCGGAATAGGCTTTTATTGCTTTACCCGTAGCCGTTTTGCGGGTTGTGTAGTTTTGAGAAAATACAGTGATAGTAAAGCAGAATAGGATATTAAAAATGAGAATTATTCTTTTCATAAAATGTTGATTATTATATGCTTGTGAACGGATTGAAAGTTGTGTGACCGATTAGAAAAGTTTCTTTTTGACCTTGTTTCATGACAAAGTAACGTTGAGTCCTGCAGTTTCTTATTTTTAACATAAAAAAAAGCACAACGTTTACAGAGTTCTGAAAACAAGCGCTAATTTTGACATTTTAATCAAAAAATGAACCTTTTAATTAAATTTATGACTCAAATTGCAATAACCATACCCATACTATCGATAGGCATTGTAAAAAATGATGAAAGCTACAATCATAAAGAGAGCTTTGTGCAAGTGACACTGATAGAAGCGGGTATAAGCCCTCTTTTTCACTATTTTTTTACAAAAGAAGACGCTTTTAGAGCTATTATTGAAGGAGAAATAGCTGTTTGTGCTTGTTCTTTAGATACTATGCCAACCTCTTTACCATTAGGTTTAGTCAGCACAGCTTTGTCTGAACGCAAAGTTGTAAATAATTGTCTTGTTGCTAAAAATACTGAGGGGGTGCTTTTTACGGATAAAAAAGACTTAAACGTGCTTGTCCTGTCGGACATAAACCGCGCTCAAATGCAGTATTTGCAACCGAATTATACGGTTAAAAAAGCAGATTTAACGCCGTTAGAAAGTCTTGAAAAACTCAATTCGGATGCCTTTGATGCTGTTGTTTTAAGCCAAAATGACATAAATACTCTTGATTTACAAGCAAATGATTGGCAAATACAGCCGTTCAGCGTTCGGGAGTTTATACCAAAAGCAGGTCAAGGTGTTACGTGTTTTGTCGCCGCCGAAGACGATTTACTGACGCGCCGCCTTTTGAAAGAAGCGCACCACCCCACAGTATCTGCGGTAACAAACATCGAAAGAACGATTCAGAAAATGCTTAAAGACCACGATGTGAGTGCCTATTGCGAACGTGACCGCATGGGCAATTATCACCTTTGGGCAGCTGCTTTGGTCAACAACGATTTCAGAAAAATACGCCTTTCTCAAAGTACAACCTTTGGTATGGCAGAAAAAGCAGTCCAACAATTACTTTCGGCTTAATTTTTGAACGGTTATATCTTTATCATAATTTATAAAAGTACACCTAATTAGCGCATAATAAATTATAATTTTCTTGACAATGGCAAAGCAGAAACCATCTAAACCCTCACACAGCCCCTCAAATACGTCTCTAAATGTAAAAAAGCAAGCTGTCAAGCAAATAAAAGCGACCCAACAAACGCCGTCAAGGTTCGAGGGTTGGTTGCCGATTATGGCGGTTCTTGCAGTTACTTTTTTTGCATTTATCCAAACATTTCAAAGCGATTTTGTGAATTGGGACGATGATGTGAATATTTTGAACAATAAAAACCTCGCTGTTTTTACGTTTGAAAACATCAAAAATATATTTACAACTAATATCATGGGTGGTTACAACCCGCTGCCTATTTTCACTTTTGCTATCGAAAAAGCCTTAGTAGATCCCGATGGTTTGTCAAGGCTGATACATACCGATAATCTTATTTTACATCTTATCACTGTCTTTTTGGTCTATCGCCTTGTTGGTTTGATGGGTTTCAGTCAATGGACATCGCTGCTTGTGGCGTTGCTGTTTGGTATTCATCCGATGCGTGTAGAGTCTGTAGCTTGGGCGACTGAACGGAAGGACGTTTTGTTTGGCGCTTTTTATTTTGCGTCTTTAATTCAATATGCAAAATATTTAAAATCAAATACTTATACGATTTCAAACAAGCATTTTCTTTGGGCGTTTGTCTTGTTTATCTTTGCGCTTTTTTCAAAAGTACAAGCCGTTTCGCTACCCCTCAGTATGTTGGCAATGGATTATTATTTCAAGCGACCTTTGAATTTTAAGTTGGTTTTAGAAAAAATACACTTTTTCTTAGGCTCATTGGCGATGGGTTTGTCAACGATTATTTTGTTAAAAAGCAATAAAACGATTGACGATACGGTACTGAATTATTCTGTTTTTGAAAAAATAGCCGTTGGTTTTTACACCTATCTTATCTATCTCGGCAAGTGCATTTATCCCTGGGCGATGTCGCCGTTGTACCCTTTTCCAAAGGTGATTGATGCGCCTTTTTATGCTTCTTCCTTGTTTTTTATCGCTTCTGTCGCAGGTGTTTGGTATGCTTACCGCAAAGGCTGGACAACATTGGTTTTTGGTTGGATTTTCTTTTTTGTCAATTATATTTTTGTTTCTCAAATCGTTCAGGCAGGTCAAGGCTACCTCGCAGACCGCTTTACATATGTGCCTTATTTCGGTTTTTTCATCATTTTAGCATCTTTTACTGAGGGGGTGCTTTTTCAAGAGACTAAGGACAAGGTGCGAGCGTTAAGTGGCAAATTGGGGAAAAATGTCGATTGGAAAGTGAAATTAGGTGTTGTAGGTTATTTGTTTATACTGTTTTTTACCACTTTTAATCAAGTTAAAATTTGGAAAGACGGCGAAACTTTGTGGACGCACACCATCGGTTTTGATGATAAAATTCCTACTGCATTTCAGAACCGCGCATTGATATATCGTGACCGAAAAGACTATGACAAAGCGATAGCTGACTTAAATATGTCATTAAACCTTAAACCTTCTGCCGCTTCGTACAACAGTCGCGGCAAGACTTATTTTGATATGAATAAGTCTTTAGAAGGGCTTTCAGACTATAATAATGCCCTTCGTTTGGACAGCACGCTCGTCGAGGCATGGGCAAATCGGGGTGCGGCTTATGGTCAATTAGGTAAGTTGGATTCCGCTATGATGGATTTATCAAAAGCCTTGTCGCTTGATTCAACGCACATCAATGCACTCGTCAATCGAGGTGCCGCCTTGGGTGTCATTGGTAAAAAAGAAGAAGCAATACGTGACTTGACGCGGGTTATTGAAATTGACCCCAAACACGTCAATGCGCTCGTCAATCGTGCATTAACCTATCGTGAAATGGGAAAATATGACCTCGCATTAGCCGATTGTGACCGTTATTTGGCAATCAAAAAGGACAATCCGAATGTTTGGATTGACCGAGCTTTGCTCAAACGACAACTCAATCGGTGTGCCGAAGCGATTGCCGATTTTGATGAAGCGATAAAACTCAACAGTTTTAACGGTGCTTATTACGTCGAAAGGGCGCAATGTTACCGCATTTTGGGCAATCGAGCACAAATGCAAGCCGATGTTCAAACGGCAAAAGCACGAGGTGTGCAGAACATAGACCCTTTGCTTTTGCAGTAATTTAAATAACTTTGTATTTTTTTAATAACATATAGCCACATAGGACACATAGTTTTTTGTTCCTTTCAGGATGACAAATAAAGAAAACTATGTGTTCTATGTGGCTATCTATTTCATTTCCAATACTTTATGGCAAAATATACAACGCTACGGCAAATCCAAACTGAAATTAAAGACGGCAAAACGAACTGCGTTCAGTTGGTTGACTATTATTTGCAACAAATAGAAAAAACAGAATATTTGAACGCTTATGTCGAGGTTTTTGAAGACGAAGCACGTCGTCGGGCAGCTGAATTGGATAAAAAATACCGCAAAAATCCTGAATCTGCGGGGCGGCTTTTT
Organism: Saprospiraceae bacterium; assembly: GCA_043721685.1. Taxonomy (GTDB): domain Bacteria; phylum Bacteroidota; class Bacteroidia; order Chitinophagales; family Saprospiraceae; genus JAAFJT01. The sequence continues at coordinate 7,724 of JAYSQG010000052.1, forward strand.
GGCGCAGTCATTTCTTTAAAAGATGTCATTTGCTACACAGGACATGAAGTGAGTGCCGCAGCGAGTATACTGAGGGGGTTCAAATCTCAGTTTTCAGCAACGGCTGTTGAGCGCATTTTGGCTGAAGATGCCATTATCATTGGGCGCACAAATTGCGACCAATTTGCGATGGGTAGCGACAATACCAATTCGATTTATGGAGCAACTTTGAATTATGACGACCCTTCGCTTGTGCCAGGCGGTTCGTCGGGCGGTTCGGCTGTGGCGGTTCAGGCGGATACATGTTTGGTGTCTTTGGGTTCAGATACAGGCGGTTCGGTGCGTCAACCTGCCGATTTTTGTAATGTTATTGGCTTCAAACCGTCTTATGGACGCATTTCACGTCATGGTTTATTGGCTTATGGTTCGTCGTTTGACCAAATTGGTACACTGTCTCAATCCGTCGAAGATGCTGCTTTGTTCTTGGAAATCATGGCGGGTGCAGACGATTTTGATTCAACAGCAAGTCAACAACCTGTTGAGCCGTATTTTGAAAATTTAGAAAAAGAAAAACCAACGGTCAGAATTGCGTATTTCGATACCATATTAGATGCCGAAGGTTTGGACGCAGATATTCTCGCAGCCAACTTGACAGCAATTGACAAATTTCGTTCAGAAGGACATACCGTCGAAGCCGTTCATTTCGACCTTTTGGATTTTGTTGTTCCCGCTTATTATGTGTTGACAACCGCAGAGGCTTCTTCAAACCTAAGCCGTTTCGACGGTGTCCGTTACGGTCATCGTACTGAGGGGGTCAAATCGCTTGAAGAAACCTATCGCCGCAGCCGTACTGAGGGGTTCAGCGAAGAGGTGAAAAGACGTATCATGCTCGGCACATTTGTTTTGTCGGCAGGTTATTACGATGCGTATTATGCTAAAGCGCAAAAAGTCCGTCGTCTCGTTTCAGAGCGTTTAGACGCTATTTTTGCGGAATATGACTTCATTTTGATGCCTAATTCACCGATAAAACCGTGGAAAGTGGGTGAAAAAGCCGACGACCCTGTGGCGATGTATTTGGCTGACATTTATAGTGTTATCGCAAATATGGCGGGTATTCCTGCGATCGCTTTGGGAAAATATAAGTTTCAGTTGATGGCGGCGAAGGGGGAAGATGGGGCGTTGTTGGCGTTTGCTAATCGGTTTTGACGGTATATACTGAGGGGGTAAGGTGTCTAATTAGTTCTATACTTTTTAGGGAATTACCGTAAAACTTAGTATTTTTGTTTATAAATTTAGTTATTTTAAAACTTAATTATATTAGTTTAAAAGATAAAAGAATAACAAAAATGAATACACAGAAAATTTCACAAGAGTTTAAAATTCGAAGTAAAGATACTTCCATTATTTTGCCGAATGATAAAGGTACTTTATTTGAAAACTCTGAATATGCACCTAGTACTTCTGCACAGAAATATGCCAATAAACTTCGAGCACTAAGATTAAAATATGCTAACTTTACTAAAACGATTAATGGTTTTTCTAATTTAGAGCCTAATTGGGATTCATATCAAGCGGATAAAATCTCTAAAAAAGCTATTGATACAGCCATTGATGCACTGAAATACTTGCACGATAAGGATATTTTGTCAAAAAAAATGACAACAAACGTTTTTCCAATGAGAGATGGCGGTATTCAATTTGAGTTTGACGGAGATGCGATTTGTGCTGAATTAGAAATTAATCAATATGGAAAACTTACATTTCTTTTATACGATGATGAAGGAAATCTGATAGAATCAACACAACTATTGGAATTATCCGAACTCTTGACACGACTTTAAGCACGTATGACCAACTATGAAATTACCCATTTAGATTTTTTATATCGGCGGTTCTCCATACTTGATGAGCCTAATTATGCGGTGTTTTGGAAATTAGAAAACGGCAGAAAAATCCCTTCAAGTGCCGCATTTAAAACCAAACCCAATGAAAATGGACTTTCTGTAAATATTGCCGCTTTGACAACGCCTGAAAAAACAGTTGGTGATGCTCAATCTTTTGGAGTAGCCGAAATTTCCGCTTCAACGCCATTAACATTGGGATTTGAATGTATCCATGACATTCAGCCAGATAATGAAGCTCATGCACTAATTGTTGGAGATACTAAATCCATTGCTAAGAAATTGTCAAAAGCGGTGACGCAGGTATTTCAGTTTTAAATTAATATCTAAAGCATAATAATCGCTTGGAATATTTGTGAGCCTTTCACAAAACAAACGCTTGTTATTAAACAAAAGCCTATCTATTGCGTTTTAACCACCTTCAAAGGCACACTCCAACGCCCTTTTGTTTTTATTTGAATAGAATAAACACCTGCAACTAAATTGTTTTTTACAAAAACACTTCCCTCAGTATTTTCAAGTTTTTGAGCATAAACTTCCTTGCCTAAGACATCAAAAACGTGCAAAGTTGCTTCTTCATGGGCCATATTATCCAAACGATATTGGACATAAACGGCATCTGTGAAGGGGTTTGGCGAAGCGGCGACATGAAAATCATTGGTCAATTCAGGTATGCGACTGTACAACATACTAACCAATTCAACATCGCGTTGTGCAACCGCACCTGTGACGAGCGAAACGTTGACAGTTTTAGGAAAATAACCCGTTTTTGTATAGGTTACGCTAACCGTTCCAGGTGTGACTTGCCCTGTTCTGTAATTGCCTGCAATGTCTGAAACGGCTTTTTTATCCAAATCTGTTGTATTAATTTTGATGGAAACGCCAGACAAAACTTGCTTTGTTATGGAGTCTCGGACGATGCCTTCGAGGTAACAAGCCCGTTTATACTGAGGGGTCAAAACGAAAAGTCCGTCACCTTCGTCGAGGTTTGAAACGACGAGATTACCCGAAGGTAAAAATGGATAAACACCCCAAGCACCGCCATAACCATTACCGATGCCTTGTGGATAAGTATCATAAGTGCCGACAACAACCATGTTTTGAGGTCGTGTAATGTCCACGATATTGATGCCGTCTTTGTACCACGACGTGACGGCAAAGTTGCCATTCGGCAAAATATGGGTGTTGTGAACAATAGAACCCGTAGAGAGATTCTGCACTTTATCAAGCAATTTGATGCTCGATAGGTTGGAAATATCGTAAGATGCAAGGAAAGACCCCGTATTTTCGTCCGTCGTCAATAGAGTTTTGCGATTGGGTGTTAGCCAAACATTATGTGTAAAAGCAGTCGGCGTTTGTTGCGAAGCCAACACGACTGGCGCAAGTTTGTTCTTAAAATCAATGACATTAAACGTGCCGTTGTAAACCATAGCAGCAAAAAACGTATCGTTGTCCACATAACCGTCGTGGATATAGTTGGAACGGTAGTTTGTATTGATATTAAAACGCCCCGCATATTTCGGATGATAAGCATCGGGTTTTAAATCCAAAACTAAAGCACCACCGTTTGACACCGTCGAATTGCCGCCAAAGAGATAAATAAACCCTTTTGTGGTGTCAATATGTAACGCATGAAAAGTGCCCATTTTACCAATAATCGTCGTATCTACTTGGTTTCGAGTCGCATCACCTACATAATTATAGGCTTTGTAAGCCGTCACAATGGTATCGGGTAAGCCCGACAAATCAATGATTTGGAGACCGCCGCCGCCTTCGGTTGTGACATAAGCGATGTTTTTATAGGTTTTAATTTCTTTCCATGTATTGTTAATACCGGGTATTTGTACAATCTGTTTCGGCACATCGGGATTTGTTACGTCAACGATAATCATACCTTTTGAGCCGCCTAAAAGGGCATATTCACGCCCATCTTTGGCATAACCACAAATATTTGCAAGGGTTTGCCCTGGATAAAGGAGGTGAGCGCGTTGTGTGATATTGCTGTTTTGGGCAAAGCCACTCTCAGTAAAAAGGAAAGAAAGTAGTAAGAAAACAATCGTTTTTGTCATGCTTTTAATCTGATAATCGTGAAACAAAGAAAAGGAGATTGGTATGAAAAAGTTGCGAATTTACCATTCTTTTTAAAAATGAGGCTTAAACAAAAACTGTAGCCCCCTCAGTATAAAGCGGTCAAAAATGGAAATTTGAACACTTTGCCATTGAAAACGTATTCTTTATCTATCTTTGTCTTTCATATTTAGGTTTCGGTATAGACATTGCGTCAAATTACCGTAAATTAAATTCTCAAAACTCTTATTTTTTTATATAATTAGACATGGAAAAACTCAAAATAGGTATCACAATAGGCGATTTGAATGGTGTCGGATTGGAAGTTATTTTAAAAACAGTGGCTGATGAGCGCATTTTAAACCTCTGTACGCCCGTCATTTTCGGCTCATCAAAGGTCGTTTCGTATCATAAAAACATCGTACAAGTCGAATTTCCTTTTGCTAATATTCGGGAAGCCTCAGAATCAGAAGACGGCAAAGTCAATGTCGTTAACTGTTGGAACGAAAACGTCAATATTACGCTCGGTAGAATCGGTGAAGCAGGTGGCAAATATGCCATGCGTGCCCTCGAAGTAGCCACCCAAGCCTTGAAAATGGGTGAGATTGATGCCCTTGTTACAGCACCTATCAACAAAAAAGCCATGCAAATGGCTGGTTTTACACACGTTGGACATACTGAATATATCACCGAACAATTCGGTGCATCAGAAAGCCTGATGTTGATGGTCAACGACGGTCTGCGTGTCGGTTTGGTGACGAATCACCTACCCCTCAGTAAAGTCGCTGAAAATGTGACGCGGGATAAGATTGTAACAAAATTGAATATCCTAAACGATACATTACGCGTGGACTTCAATATGGAACGCCCAACAATAGCCGTTCTTGCGCTCAATCCACATGCTGGCGATGAAGGCGCAATTGGTATGGAGGAAGTAGAAATTATTCGTCCAGCTATTGATATGGCAAAAGAACATGGCATCATGGCTTTTGGTCCCTTCCCTGCCGATGGCTTTTTCGGTTCAGGTCAACATAAAAAATTCGACGCTATCTTAGCGATGTATCACGACCAAGGTTTGGTGGCGTTCAAAGCCCTCTCGTTTGGCGATGGTGTTAATTACACGGCGGGATTGACAGGTATCCGTACTTCACCCGACCACGGAACGGCATTTGACATAGCAGGAAAGAATGAAGCAGATCCTTCGAGCTTCCGTAAAGCCTTGTTCCTTGCCATCGATATTGCAAAAAACAGAGCTTTTTATGCAGAAATGACCGCTAATCCCTTGAAATCACGCTCTGCGAGATACAAACAAGGTGAAGACGAAGTGATTATGGAAGAAGCTTAATAAGTGAAAAGTTGTAAGTGAATAAGTGAAAAATGCCAAACGTGGATAACTCTACGTTTGGCATTTTTCATTTTTCACTTACAACTTTTCACTTATTATTCTTTATTTGCCAACTGCCCACAAGCGGCATCAATGTCCTTTCCGCGCGACTTGCGCACCGTTACAGCGACACCGTTATCACTCAAATAACGGGCAAAACGGTCAATATTATCTTCCGCAGATTTCAGAAAAGGCGCGTTATCAATCGGATTGTATTCGATAATATTAACGCGAGCAGGAATACGTTTGCAGATTTTGACTAAGTTTTTAGCATCTTCAATTGTATCGTTGAAATTTTGAAACGCTATGTATTCAAACGTAATGCGGTTACGTGTTTTGTTATAAAAATAATCCAATGCGGCAATAAGAGATGTAAGGTTATTTTGCTCATTAATAGGCATGATTTCATTCCTTTTCACATCATCTGCCGCATGAAGCGAAATAGCGAGGTTGAAACGCACTTCGTCATCCGCCAATTTGCGAATCATTTTAGCAATGCCAGCCGTCGAAACGGTGATACGTTTGGGAGAAAAATTCAAACCTTCTGAAATCAGCGCAACACTTTTCAAAGTATTGGCATAATTCAACAACGGTTCTCCCATGCCCATATAAACAACATTGGTCAACGGATGACCAAATTCCGCTATTGAATGACGATTGACGATGGCAAATTGATCGTAAATTTCAGCTGGATCGAGGTTGCGAATACGCCCCATACGCCCCGTTGCACAAAACGTACACGTCAAAGAACAACCCACTTGCGTGGAAACACAGACCGTAAAACGATTGTCTCGTGGCACAGGAATCAAAACAGCTTCAATCAAATGTCCATCGTGTAACCGATAACGACCTTTCAAAGTACCGTCTAAGGAGTGCTGCAATTTGTCTTCTGTAATGGCATTTATTATAAAATTATCAGTCAATTTTTGACGTAAATCCTTTGATAAATTGGTCATTTGTTCAAAATCCGTAACAGATTTTGTCCACAGCCATTCATAAATCTGCCCTGCACGAAATTTTTTCTCGCCCAAAGCGATGATGGCGACTTCCAATTCTACTTGATTGAGTAGGCGAATGTCTTTTTTTATTATTTCTTTAATTTCAGTCATTAGTAGAGAGTTAAGAATTGAGAATTGAAAGTTAAACGTTTTATACGACTTTTAGCTTTAAATCTCAACTTCTATTATTTTTTCCAAAACAGACCCACACGCCGTTTAATATCTTCTCGAATATTGATATAAAAAATATTGTAGTCACCTGCGTGGAAGTTTTTGCTGCGAATTAACCAACTGCCTTTAAATGAAGGTTTACTAATCCACAAAATACCATTGTGAATTTGAGCGTCATTCAAATTTTCTTCAGTTTTTTTAAATCCTAATAAAACGCCTCCTTTGTGTTTTTTAGCAGAAACTAAACCCGCGTCTGTTGACATACTGAGGGGGTTGACAACAGCTATGGCATCGCTTGTTGGAAACTCAGGTTCATAGCCTTTTTCAAACGTGCGCCATGAGCAAAAACAGCCCGTTAGATTCGGGTTATCGCAAACAGGAATGGTTTTAAAAGCGTTTTTAGGAACGGGCATACCGACGATATAAGCGACTACAAGCCTGTTTTTCAAGGGTTTATCATCAAAAAACTCTTTCAGAAGCCGTCCCGCGTGCTTTGTGCCTTGTGAATGTGACGCTATGATGATAGGACGACCCTTGTTCCATGTTTTCAAATAATATTCAAAGGCAGCACGGACATCGGCATAAGCCACTTCAAAAGACTGTTCCGCCGAAGCCTTGTCTTTTGCATAAAAAGCATACAAATGCGCTTGCCGATAACGCGGCGCAAAAACGCGCGCTGAACCGTTGAACAAACTGGCTTGATATTCAATCGAGCCTTTGTCTGTTTTGTCGTTCAGTTTTTTGTTGTTGACATCACCATTCCACTGGTCATTGCCGCGCTTATTGGTATAAGTCGTTGGATGCAAGAAGAAAACATCAACTTCAGCAGTTGCTTGTTCGTCCTTCAAATTTGTGCCAGTTGGTACTAAATCTGCACGGTCTTTTTTGTCGGGATGCGCTGCCCAATTTTTAAGGTCCGCATACTGAGGGGTAGCTCGAATTTTGTTTTTATCAAAAGCCATCGTTGGTTTACGCGAAGCGCAACTTTGCAAAAGACAGATTGACAAAACGAAAAAAGCGAAATTATTTTTTTTAAATAAAAACATGATTATCAATGGTTTGTGATAAAAATAAAAATACGAACTAAACGAAATTTTGGATTTTTATCAACACTGGTTTATTACGATTAAGACAAAATATCCACCATTTCCAACCACGAAGGATTGATGGTTTGATGATGTTTGATAGATTCCTCAAAAGGGGTGTATGAAATTTCATTGGCAATTTGACCAATCGCAACACCGACTTTACCATCACGCAAAGCCCGAACCGCTTCCAATCCTAAGCGACTTGCCAACACACGGTCGCATACCGTCGGACTTCCGCCACGTTGTACATGACCCAAAACGGTAATGCGAATGTCTTTTGACAACAATTTATCTTTGATTTGTTTCACAACTTCAAACGCATCGCCCGCTTCGTCGCCTTCGGCAACAATGACGATACTCGCCCGTTTTTTGTTTGCATAGTTTGTATTCAATGTGTTAACCAACGCCTTGAGGTCTGTAAACGACTCTGGCACAAGCACCGCTTCTGCTCCGACAGCAATCGCTGAACGCAAAGCAATGAAACCCGCATCACGCCCCATAACTTCAACAAAAAATATACGTCCATGTGAATTGGCGGTATCTTTAATGTTGTCAATGGCGTGCATGGCGGTATTCACCGCCGTATCGTAGCCGATAGTGTAGTCTGTGCCATATAAATCGTTGTCAATTGTGCCTGGTGTACCGACAATTCTGATGTCAGGATGTTCGCTCATAAACACCAAAGCACCTGTAAACGTGCCATTGCCACCACAAGCAACGATGCCTTCTATGCCAAATTTTTGCAAATTGGCGTAGGCATGGTCGCGCCCTTCGAGGGTCATAAATCGGGCAGAACGAGCTGTGCCAAGTATCGTACCCCCGAGTTGGAGAATGTTAGATACGTCTTTTGAAGTCATTTCAAACATATCGCCATCAATCATGCCTTCGTATCCATTGCGTATGCCCACAACGCTCATACCATAATATGAAGCGGTGCGTACAACTGCGCGAATATTGGCGTTCATGCCTGGCGCATCGCCACCTGATGTAAAAACGGCTATTTTTTTCATAAGAATTTGATTTTCAGTTAATTATAGACCCCTCAGTAATTTTACCTATTCATAATCGAAAGAGTATTTCACCACAAAGAAACAACGCAAATCATTGACTTCCCCGTTTTTAAGAAACAACATGAAACATCCCGAATTTTGTAACAAAATAAATTATCACTTGAAAAGCGTCAAATATCCCAATTCCGAAGGAATTAAATATGAATAACCGTAGATGAAATCTACGGAACAAAAGCCAAGT
>JAYSQG010000053.1:0-10310 GCA_043721685.1 Saprospiraceae bacterium
GTTTTTCTTCTTCGGTCAAGGTCGCTGTCCACGCATTGTAGGTTGTCGTGATGTCACGTCCAACGGCTGCCAAACGCCAATTCCCTTTGTGGTATTGAATGCCCAAATCCGCACCGACACCCCAAGCTGAAGCCATGCTGCCGATGACCCGACGAATGATTTTCATATTGCCACCAATCGAAAAGTTTGGGTTTAATTCCTGTGCATACGTCATTTGAATAGCATAATCGGCTGCAGAAAACTGAGATACATTGTCGTAGTTAATGCTACCATCTGCGCCGACCAAATTTAAAGTATAAGGTATTTGGTCAATACCTAAACGAATGACAGACAAACCAATAGCTCTTTTTTTAGTGCCGCTACTAAGGGGTTTGGCGAAGCCTAAAAAATCGTATTTGGCAACGCCACCAAACCATTCAGCGTGCATGACACCTAACTGAAAGGGCGCTTCCATTTGTGTCAAACCTGCGGGATTCCAATAAGATGAATAAAGGTCATTTGTCGTAGCGGTAACTGCGCCACTCATACCGTGTGCTCTTGCGCCTACGCCTATCGCTAAAAACTCGTTGGAGTATGTTTGGGATAAGAGTTGTTGTCCGGAGAATACTATGATAGATACGAATAAGAGGAAGTGTTTTTTCATGTTTTTGAAAACTTTTGGATTATGACGCAGATTTAAAATTGTGGCCAAAGATTAAGCAATCAAAGGTAATGTTCTCCATCTAATTCACCTAATTTCAATTTAGTTACTTGTTGCAACCAAATCTTTTTTATTTACAACCTCTACCTCAGTATTGGGCGTTGACAATTGAACCAAATCATGCGGAAAAGAAATAAAAAACGTTGTACCGACACCTTCTTGCGATTCGAACCATATTTTTCCGCCATATCTTTCGACAATGTTCTTACAAATTGTCAAGCCAATACCTGTACCTTCAAATTCTGGGGCTCTACTCAAACGTTGAAAAAGACGAAATACCTTATCGCCATATTCAGGATTCATACCAATACCATTGTCTTTCAAAGTTATTAAAAATTCTTCTTTATTTTCATGAAATAATAGAGATATTTCTGGTGGCTTGTCGGTAAATTTCAAGGCGTTTCCTATCAAATTTTGAAACAGTTGTGTTAAGTGCAACCGGCTCATTCTAATGGCACAAATAGTTGAAGGATAATTAATGACAGCCTTTTTTTCTGTAGCAATCAAGTGTAGGTTACTTGTTACATCCTCCAAAACAGTATGGAGAGATACGGGATGTGAAACGGCATTATTTTCTGCGATAAGTGTCGAATATTCTAACAAAGCGGAAAGAAGGCTTTCCATACGTTTTACACCTGTCATAACAAAATTCATGTAATCCGAAGCCTCAGGAGGCAGCATAGATATGTATCTTTTTTTAATTATGTTTGTAAAACTACTGATACTCCGCAATGGCTCTTTCAAATCATGAGCAGAAGCGTAGGCAAACTGTCGTAATATTTCATTTGACTCTTCCAAACGGCGGTTTTGCAACTCGATTTTAGCATTGTTTTGCTTTAAAATTGTGTAGTTTTTGCCTCTTTGATACAGGAAGTAAATTAGAAATAAGGTAATAATCGAAAAGAATAGGACAGCCGCAACAAGCAAATATTGGCTTTGTTTCAACTGCAAATCCTTAAATTTCTGTTCACTTCGCTCAACATCAAACATAAATTGAGCTTGAGTAATATTACGTGCTTTCTCTTCATTGAACAAACTATCGGCATAAACCCTTGCCGTTTCAAGACAACGATAAGCGTTTTGATAATCATCTTTTTGTTGAAAAATTTGAGCTAAAGACAAGTTATTTTTCTGAATCAAGTCTTTAAATCCCCCCTCAGTAGAGAGTGCCAAACTGCGTTCAAAAGCCTTCTGCGCTTCATCTCTTTTTCCTTGTTTCAAATACAAACTTCCTAATTTATGATAAAAATTGGGATGCGTTATGTAATCCAAAAGGTCTTTATATTCAAAACAGCGTTTATAAAAAGAATCTGCTTTGTCTAATTGATTTAATTGCACATAGATGTCCCCTGTTTGAATTAAATTTTCTAATAAATCGTGTTTACTACCAAAGTGTTCAAGAATCTTTTGGGCTTCTAAATTTTTTTTCAATGCCAATTCTGAAAGCCCCCTTGCCGCATAGATAATACTCAAGGTCTTTAAACAGCCTGCAATATTCGCAGAATCTTTTACCTCCAAAGCTAATTTATAAGCTAGTTCAGCATTAGACAAAGCTAAATTCGCATTATTAGCTTTCAGATAAACATTGGCAATATTTCGATAAGGCGCAATCAAATCGCCTTTTTTTCCACTATTTCCTAATGTCTTAATGGCTTGATGATAGTATTCAATCGCTTTCTCAAAATCACTTAACGCACTGTGCAATGTTGCTAATCCGTTATAAGCATAGCACATCATTTGAGGATCGTTCTGTTTTTCTGCAATTAAAAGTGCATAAGTATAGTACTCTTTAGAAACTTTATAGTTCCCTAATTTTTTGTTTATAATAGCCCAGTCAATAAAAATATCAATTTTCGCTGAGTCATTGACAACATTCTGTAAAACTAAGGCATTTCGATAGGCGGCAGTAGCATCTGGGAAAAGGCTATTTTGTTCAAGTATATAACCTTGAATCCTATAAATAAGAAATAAATATTTAGGTAAATTAGATTCTTGTGCAATTTGTATTGCCCCATTTATAGCTTTTTTTGCCTCTCCTAAGTCTTCAAAAGTCTTTTTATTTGCATAACGAAGCAATTGATTGATAGAATCTTTAGCTTGTTTCGGTGGTAAGGTTGCAGCTTGAACCGTTTGGAGTCCAGTTGATATTAGCAAACCTATTATTAATGTAGTTATATATTTACGCAAAAGCATATGATATTTAAGTTTTTGTGAAAATGGTAAATACTATACGATTGACTAACCAAAAACTATTCCTTAATTTCATTTTCGCAATAAAAAAAAAGGCTACTCTTAAAATCGCCATAAGCTTGATTTTAGAGTAACCTTTTTTGTGTGATTTTACTTTAACAAAAGTTTTAAATCAATTTAGCAGAAACTGTAACTGTCGCCGTTACAACTGGTGGGCGGCGAAGATCTTCTCCACCTCCTTTAAGTTTGCATTGCAATTCTGTAGATAATTTTTGAGCCGACCCGAGTGTTTTCTCGATGGCTTTCAACGATAGTTTTGGTGCTGATGGATTCTTAATCATTGTAACGATTCGTTTTAAAAAATGAGAAATTGTTTATTTATTACTTACAGACACTAAATTACAAGCGTCACAACCTATTCATCGCCCTATTTATGGGCTTTTCGTGACAGCTTAATTTCTCGCATTTCAAACAAACTCCTTTATAATGTATTGATTATCAGTTAAAAATTATTTATAAACAAACAAAAAAAGTCTATATCGTGAACAAGTATTCATAGAACCTTTTGCTGTCTATTTTGACCCTAAACAGCCTTTTTCAACACAATATTATTTTTTTTGGCTCAAAAAACCATAAAAACCTTCTAAATCAAGAGCGGTGAGGCACCCCACTGTGTCCAAGCCGCCTTTTCTTGCCGCCATAATCCCGTAACGAATATCGCTAATACCTGTCGTCGAATGCGCATCAGGATTTATAGAAATAAATACCCCGCGCTCTCGTGCATAAGGTATCCACGACCAATCCATGTCCAAACGATAAGGGTTGGCGTTCAATTCAATAGCCACTTTGTTGGCAGCACACGCATCTATGACTTTTTTATGGTCAATCGGATAACCCTCACGACTCAACAACAAACGACCTGTGGGGTGTCCAAGTATTGTTGTGAAGGGATTTTCAATGGCTTTGATGAGTCGTGCTGTAGCCTTTTCTTCCGCCATTTTCAAATTGGAATGAACGCTGGCAATGACAAAATCGAACCCCCTCAGTATATCGTCGCTGTAATCGAGCGAACCATCGTTCAATATATCGCTCTCAATACTTTTTAATATTTTAAAATTAAAAAAATCGGCGTTCAGTTGGTCAATCTCTTGCCATTGAGCCAAAACACGGTCTTCTTTCAAACCATTCGCATAAAAAGCCGCTTTGGAGTGGTCACTGATGCCAATATATTGATAACCAAGCTGTTGCGCCTTTTCCGCCATATCACGAGTCGTGTGCAAACCGTCTGACCACGTTGTATGTGTATGTATTACGCCTTTGATATCGCCCAAAGTGATTAATTCTGGCAGTTTATTGGCTTTTGCTATATCTAAGATATTTTCATTTTCACGTAATTCCGCAGGAATAAAAGGTAAATGAGCTTTATCAAAAACGGCTTGTTCCGTTTCCAAATGTCTAAAATCTACCCCCTCAGTATTTTTCACAAAACTTTCCAAAAATAGGCGACTACCTGAATATTTAAACATTTTTGACCCCAACTCATCTTTTGCACACGTATAAATAATGACTGGAAAATTGTCCTCTGTTTTTGCAAAATATGAATTGTCATTTTCTTTTAGCAATATAAGCTTTTGATTATCAAATACTTGTGTCATATTATCCAAACCAGATACCAACAATTCAATTTTCTCAACCACAGGCATCAAACGACGCACCTCACCTACTCTCTCAATGACCGCATCAGAAATTTTAAATTCTTTAAATTTTGAATTCAAATATTTAACCACCCCCTCAGTCATATCGTCAGCAATCGCCCAATGGACTTTGTTCCTTGATTTGAGATAATATTCGGTGTTTTTGCGAATTTCTTCTTGTGTTTTTTGTCCAAAACCATGCAGTTCAATCAAGCGATTTTCATTGCAAGCATATAGCAACTCTCCGACTGATTCAATTTCCAATTCCTTCCAAACAGCTTGTATTTTTTTAGGTCCAAAACCCTTGATGTGCAGCATATCCACAACACCCGAAGGCGTTTTATCCGCATATTGCCGAAATGCGCTTATTTCTCCCGTTGTCAACAATTCAACGATTTTGTCGCCTGTGCTTTTTCCGATGCCTTTGACCGCATCCATTTCGGCACGTGGCATTGTTTCAAGCGGTGTATCGAGTTTCCGCAAGGTGATGTAGGCGTTTTGGTAGGATTTTATTTTATATGGGTTTTCGTTGTGCAACTCCATGATAGCTGCTAAATCTGTGAAGGCGCGGGCGATTTCTTTATTTGTCATTTTTGAAAGAATTTTGGCGAAAGTTACGAGTTTGGGTTGGAAAAATGAAAATGAAAAAGAGGTCTAATACTGAGGGGGTCTAAAAAACGATTGTTTTGAATTTAAAATCATCCAAAAAATACTACTTTTGGCTGTTTAAAAAATTAAAATCAAATCAATCAAAATGAAATTCTTCAACACCTTTATTCTCGTTTTTACGCTGTTCACATCAGCCCATGCGCAACTATCCATTGAGCAAATTATGGCAGACCCCAAAGAATCAGTTGGCGCATTGCCTTCCAATCCTTTTTGGTCAGAAGATGGTAAAACGCTCTATTTTAGTTGGAATCCAGAGCATAACAAATCAGATTCGTTGTATGCCGTAACGTTATCCAATAACAAACCCGTTAAAGTCTCGCCCGAAATTCGGCGTGCATTGCCTTCACAATCAGGCACTTACAACCGTGACCAAACGAAAAAAGTGTATGTTAAAAATGGCGATATTTTCCTTTTTGATTGTGTTGCAATGACCACACGTACGCTCATGAGTACCCTCGAAATTGAAAACAATCCTAAGTTCAATCAAAAAGAAGACAAAGTATTATTTATAAAAAACAATAACCTTTACAGCATCCAAATTGCTACGGGTGAATTAGCACAATTGACCAATTTTCAAGCAGGTTTAGCCAAACCTGAACCTAAATTATCGGAACAAGAACGGTGGTTAAAACAAGACCAAATGTCACTGTTTGACATTCTGAAAGAGCGCGCCGATAAGAAAAAAGAAGCCGAAAAAAGCACCAAAGCTGATGCACCAAAAAGACCTAAAGAGATTTTTATTGATACAAAATTGGTTGATAATCAATCATTAAGCTCTGATGAGAATTATGTCGTTTATCGTTTAACGCAACTCAACGCCAATGAAAAACGAACGATTGTACCCAATTACGTCACTGAATCAGGCTTTACAGAAGACATCACAGGTCGGTCAAAAGTAGGCGTACCACGTGGTACTTATGAGCTGTGGGTGTATGACATCAAAAAAGATACGATGCTTCAAGTTTCGACAAAAAACATAGAAGGTATCTTCGACAAACCCGATTATGTGAAGGATTATCCAACAAAACCCGATACTGCAAAACAAAAAAAGCCCGAACCTCGAAAGGTCTTTTTTGGTGAGCTTATTTGGTCGCCCGATGGCAAATATGCCGTTGTTGTGCTAAGAAGTTTGGACAACAAAGACCGTTGGATTATGCAATTAAATGTAGAAAATCAGTCGTTGTCATTGATTGACAGACAGCGAGATGAGGCTTGGATTGGTGGCCCAATCAATGAAATCGGTTTTTTAGGCGACAATAAAACACTATATTTTCAATCAGAAGCAGATGGTTATGCACATTTATATACCGCTGATTTGTCGTCGGGCAAAAAAACGCAACTGACAAAAGGCGCATTTGAAGTGCAAAGTGTACAGTTGTCAAAAGACAAAAAGACGTTTTACATAACCACAAATGAAGTACATCCTGGCGAACAACAATACTATAAAATGTCCGTCAATGGTGGCGAAAGAGTCCGTTTAACGCCCAAAACAGGCGCAAATCAAGTCGTTTTATCGCCAGATGAAAGCCGTTTGGCTTATTTGTATTCATCTGCCACACAGCCGTGGGAGTTGTTTATACAAGACAATAAGCCGATGGCAACGCCTACACAAATTACGGAATCCCTCAGTAAAAACTTCAAATCTTATGCTTGGCGAGAGCCCAAATTGATGACATTTAAAGCCCGAGATGGTGTAGATGTTTACGCCCGTTTGTATGAAGGTCAAAAGCAAATTCGTGCAGCTCATTCAGGTCGGGATGAAGATTATCCTATAAAGGCAAATGTTGATAAAAAGGGCAAAAAACCAGCCGTCATTTTTGTACATGGTGCAGGGTATTTGCAAAACGCACACCGCTGGTGGAGTAGTTATTTTAGAGAATATATGTTTCATAACTTATTGGTTGACAATGGCTATACGGTTTTAGATATGGATTATCGAGGCTCGGCAGGATATGGTCGGGACTGTCGCACAGGCATCTATCGTTTCATGGGTGGCAAAGATTTGACGGACAATGTGGACGGTGCAAAATGGCTTGTTGACAATCAAGGTGTGGACAAAGACCGCATCGGTATTTATGGCGGTTCGTATGGTGGTTTTATGACATTGATGGCACTTTTTACAACGCCTGACGTGTTCAAAGCAGGTGCAGCCTTGCGTCCTGTGACGGATTGGGCAGCTTATAATCATGGCTATACATCTAATATTCTCAATGAACCGTGGACAGATTCTATTGCATATCGCAAAAGTTCACCTATTTATCATGCCGAGGGTTTGAAAAATCATTTGTTGATTTGTCATGGCATGGTGGATGTCAATGTGCATTTTCAAGATGCTGTGCGGTTAACACAACGATTGATAGAACTCAAAAAAGAGAATTGGGAACTCGCGCCCTACCCTATGGAAGACCACGGTTTTGTAGAACCGACTTCGTGGATGGATGAATATAAGCGCATTTTTAAGCTGTTTGAGACGAATTTAAAAAAATGACCCCCTCAGTATTTTTAAAGTTAGCCCCTTTTTTCAAATAAAAAATGTATTTTTGTTGTAAAAAAAGAGAAAGATGACAGCTAATCTATTGGCTTATGAAGAAGTTGCTAACTTCATTGCAGAGCTTGACCCACAAAAGTTGTTGACATTAAAACCGTCACCGACTGTGCAAAAACGAGTAGAAGCGTTGATATTTCAGAAAAAAGAAAATGGTCTTAGCGACGTAGAACAATATGAGCTTGACCGCTACTTGGCTCTTGAACAACTGATTTCATTGGCTAAGATTCATGCTCGTAAACGGCTAAAAGCTGCATGAGCCGCTATGTTCCAGAAAATTTAAGAACCATAATTGCACTGAAAGCAAATTTCCGATGTGAATATTGCCTTATTCATGAAGATGACCAATTTTTTAGTTTTCAAGTTGACCATATCATCAGTTTAAAACATGGTGGAACAACTGAATTTAATAATTTAGCAAACGCTTGCTCTGTTTGTAATCAGCATAAAGGCTCTAACTTAGGAACTTACTTGCCAAATAGTAAACGATTGATTCGTCTTTTCAATCCCAGAAAAGATTCATGGACAACCCATTTTAGTATCGAATATGGCGAAATAATCCCCAAAACACTTATAGGTTCAGCAACAGTAAAGGTTTTGGATTTGAATAATATTGATAGAATTATCTTACGTCAAGCTTTGACTGACGAAGGACGTTATCCAAATAATGCTCATTAAATATCGTCATTGAACCGATAACCCACGCCCCAAGTCGTCAAAATATACACCGGATTTTGCACATCTTGCTCCACTTTCATACGCAACCGATTGATGTGCGAATTGACGGTATGCTCCAAGCCTTCAAACTCGTAGCCCCAAACATTGTCTAAAAGTTGTTGGCGAGAGAAACTACGTCCTGGCTTTTTCGCAAGGGCATACAAAAGGTCATATTCTTTGGGAGTTAAGTCCAAACGCTCCCCCCTCAGTATAACCGTCCTATTTTCGGTATCAATGGTCAAACCTTCGTATTGAAGCACCTTTCCGCTTTTGGCTAAATCGTCGTTCATGGCGTGCGTTCGGCGCAAAACAGCTTTCACACGAGCTACTAACTCCTTGACACTGAACGGTTTAGTAATATAATCATCTGCTCCGTATTCCAAACCTAAAACGATGTCGTTTTCCTCAGATTTGGCGGTCATCATCATAATAGGTACATATTTCCGATGTTTGCGGACAGCTTTGCAAATGTCCAAACCTGTCATTTTTGGCAAGTTGATATCCAAAATCAACAAATCAAATGATTCCCGCAAGGCGTGGTCATGCCCTGCCAAGCCATCGTTTTCAATAGTTACTTTACAGCCCGCATCGGTTAAGTGTAGGGAAACCAATTCAGCAATATGAGGGTCGTCTTCGACGATGAGTATTTTTTCCATGATTGATATTTTGGAACAAAAGTAAGGGTTAGGGTTCACAAAAAAATCACATTTTGGTTTAAACAACATGCGTCAAGTTTAAAACTTGACGCATGTTTAAGGACTTAAAAAGGTTAATAATGCTTATGAATGAATCGCATTTTCCATCGCGTTTCCGACATTTTCAGTCGCCAAACGTTGTTTTCGCGCTTTTTTCTGTTCATTATTCGATTCATAAATGCAATATTGTTCATATTTCACAGGGTCTTTATCTGTCCAAATATCTTTGCCAATATTACATACATCCACCATTTTTTGATAAATCAAATTGCCTTGTTCCATACGGGTTTCGACGCCAATATCACGGTCTGCGATGCGGTCTTGTTGGATATTTATGGCGTTTTCGAAGGCAATACACGCATCGAAAACACGTAGGATTTGGTTTTCAGAAACGCCGACATCACCCAAAAAATCGGCTTGTACACGTGCGACACGTGCGACACGACGACCACAAAAAAGGAGTTGTGCGTCCGTCATATCGCCCATTTTAGCTGTGCCAAATTTGCGGTAACGACCTGACCTATTCGAATATTTCATCTCCACACGGGTCATAATGGAACGAATAGCGTTTTTCAATTTTTCAGCTGCTTCGTACTTTTTTTCAGTCACAATCATTTGGTCGCCGACCATTTCGTCGTCGTCGGGCAAGTTTTTAAACTTCTCGCATTGATTGGCAAAACCAGTCAGTTTGTCAATCGCATAACCATATTGTTTGAATTCTTCGATGTCACGGTGAGCATGACGGATGGATTGCATACAGAGCATATAGAGTTCAGCATCTGGGAAATTGTGCATCCTTTGCATCGCTTGTTTCTTCATAACCCAATGATTTTGAGTATTTTAAAATTATAATGTTCTTTTTATTTCAAAAAATACCCCCCTCAGTAAAAAGGGATATTTTTCAATAAACAAAATTAGTTTCAAAAGTTTAAAGAAACAAATATTTGTAGTATAAAAACAAAATTTTGGGAGATTTTATTGAATGAGTAAAAGTGATGAATACCATGAGTCAATAATAAACGCTTATAAAGTTTTTATATCACCCCCTCAGTATAAAAGCCAATGTGACTTGTTTTGCATTGGCTTTTTGCGTTTTATAC
>JAYSQG010000054.1:0-4024 GCA_043721685.1 Saprospiraceae bacterium
AACTCTGCACCGCCCTTGAAGTTGGCGGCTTGACACCCAGCCCTGCCACGATGTTGGAAGTGAAACGGCTTTTGACCATACCTGTTTGCGTTCTCATACGCCCTCGTTCAGGTGATTTTATTTATTCAGATTTAGAATTTGAGTGTATCAAACGCGACGTTGCTTGGTGTAAAGAAAACGGAATGGACGGCGTTGTGGTCGGCATTTTGACTGAAAAAGGTACGTTAGATGTACCAAAAATGAAAGACTTGCTGGACATCGCTCGCCCTATGCAAGTCGTTTGTCATCGCGCTTTTGACCAAACGCCTGATGCGGGTGAAGCATTGGAGCAACTCATTTCGCTTGGTTTTGACCGTGTTTTGACTTCTGGACAAGCCCAAAATGTCGTCGTAGGACGTGATATACTGAGGGGTCTCGTCGAGCAATCAAATGGACGCATTACCATTATGCCTGGCAATGGAGTCAATCCTGAAAATTTAAAAGACTTGATTTCTTACACAAAAGCCACTAATTTTCATACATCTGCGAAGCATACGGTCAAAAGCCCTATGCCCACTTTTGAAAACAGCATTTCGTTTAATCTTGATGGCGGACGAGAGAATGACTACTATGAGACAGATATAGCGATAGTAAAAGAGGTTGTAAGAATTGCTCAAACATTATGATTGTTGCTTTTCCAATTACTCAATCAATTTTATTAAAGCGACATTCATCATTATTTATCTACCAAAGTCAGCCAAGTCTTAATCACCTTTTGCAACGCTTTTTCTTTTGACTGTACGTCTGCCATATCCTTAAAAATCATCAATCTTCTACCGTCTTTGTAATCACCTTCCATCAATCCGGATGTGTCATTAACCTTTGCGCCACTTGGAAAAACAAGCATAATTCTGCCCTTAAACAGGTTGAAAACCGCAATTTCTCTTTTATATTCCTTAGGATTAAAAGATTTCATGTCGCCAGTATAGTAGAAACTGGGATTGTTCCATTTGATGCGTTCCCCGATTTATATAACGCAATACCTAAATTGGTACTGAAAATTCCAGGTTTAATTTGTACCCCATCATATTCCTTTCCTTTTATGGGTGTAAAAAAGTCAAGTTTACCTTTTTCTTTTGATTCTTTCAACATAAAATCTTTTATTTCAGTTTGTGTCAATGTTTTAATATTTGACAGCTTGTTGTTATTTAATTTTTCAGATTTTATTAAATCTATTATTGCTTCTTTAATTTCATTGTTAGAATAGATTTTTAATTTATTATTATTGAACAATAAAACATTATCTGCCAAATTTGCTTTGCTATCGTATTTATTTTCAATAATTTCTTTTGACCGGTTTTCTGAAATATCTCCTTTTACTTTGCATTTATATTCCTTTTGTTCACCTGTCGCAGGATTAACGACTAAAAATTGTCGTTTAGGATTATTCAAAACCAATATCATACAAATGATGCTTTGATTTTTAGATAAAACATAAAAATCGGAAGGTAATTCTTTTGCTGCTTTTTGAATTTGATCAAGCGTTGGATTTGGAGAAATAAATACAGTTGAACGGTTGTCTTCGATATTGTTTTTTAAAGTGTAATAGTTTAAGGATAAGATACTTCCTTCATACGGTTCTTCATCAATCATAACGGAATTGAAAACAGGATTTCCATTATGGTCTGATTGTGAATAGATAATTTTGACAAAAGCCAAAGTCATTAGCATTGTGATAATAATTCTGCTCATTTTTAATTTTATTGTTTTGCAATTAATTGATAGTCATGTATTTATGAAAAGAAGCGATGCTCACTAAGTTGCTTTTCTAATGACCCCACAAATCTAAATAAAAACAAAAGACATCCAACAATTATTGATAAAAGAACGATTTTATCTAAGCAATGTATAAATTTTACCCCCCTCAGTAAAAACGGACAAAATCTATCAATTTGCACCAATAAAAAAGCCTGATGCGGTAACATCAAGCTTTATCTAAATTCATCTAAAATTCATTTATTTCACAACAGTATGATAAAATGTTTCGTCGCCTGCCGTTACTTCAACAACATACGCACCATCAGGCAATTGAGAAATATTGTAACGTTTGTGCAAACTTAAAGCTGATGGATATTTATCTTGTTTCACCATAAGTCCTTGATTGTCATAGATATTGACAGTGATATTGCTGTAATCTTTTAAAAGTACATTGACATCTATTTTATCATTTTTTAGTAGAACAACAGGAATGAATTTTTCTACCTTTTCCATTTCAGTCATAATAAGACCATCGTTAGTAATTTTAAACGGTTGAGTTGTTCTAAGCGTCGTTTTTGTAACGGTCATCGTGTATTCCCCATTTTCCAATCGTGACATATTGTACTTTTTAATGAAATTCGGCGTTTTTTTCACCGTTTCATTGACCAAAATACTGCCTGTGTTATCTCTGATGACAATAGAAACAACTTCCTTTTCTATTGCACCGAGGTTAACGATGATGGATTTGTTGACAGCAGAAATTTTGACGTTACCACTTAAATCGAAAGGACTTTCGATGTTGTAAGCGGACAATGTGTTTGTAAACAAAGTAGCAGCCAGTACTAAAACAAAAATGAATTGCTTTTTCATGATTTTAAAAATTTAAATTAATTAAACAATCGGATTTGTGATTTTATATTTTACTAAAAGTGCAAAGCGTGAAATTTTATCTTTCATTAAAGTGTTTTTCTTAACCTAAATTCTTGAATGAATTTCTATAACTATAAGATACATTTTTGTGGAAAGAGGTTGCAGATTGGTGAACGACATTCGACGAGTGTCAGGAAAAACGGGTTTAAAATCTCAAAAAATGCGTTTAATAGATATTGGCTACCTTGCACCCTGTTTCGTTATTTCTTAAATCAAGCTTGAAATCTGAAATTTTTATCATGGCTATATCTATAAAAAAACTAAAAAAAGTGGCGGCACAAGGCGTGAGTGTACTCAATGGCGTTGTGGGCGATAAACTCCAAAACACCCCTTTTGGCATAGAAATGAATTTTTATGACCAAAATACACCTATTATTTTAGAAAAAA
Source organism: Saprospiraceae bacterium (assembly GCA_043721685.1). Lineage (GTDB taxonomy): Bacteria > Bacteroidota > Bacteroidia > Chitinophagales > Saprospiraceae > JAAFJT01. Next base: position 3,055 of record JAYSQG010000054.1, read on the forward strand.
ACAAGTTATTAGAGCGTTTTGTTTCACAAAACACAATACCTACGCCTAAAATTTGTATTCTCATTCATGGATTGACGGATAACGAAACGACTTGGGTTTTTCCAGATAAAAGTGATTATGGTTCTTTGTTGAAAAATGACCTCGCCTACACGCCTTTTTACTTGCGTTACAACACAGGGTTGCATATTTCGGATAATGGACAGGCGTTGGCGGATATTTTAGAACGATTGTATCTAAATTATCCCATCGAAATTGAAGAAATCTGCATCATAGCCCACAGCATGGGTGGTTTGATTACGCACAGTGCTTGCTATTATGCCCAAGAATTGGGTTTGACATGGACAAAGCGATTACAACACATCTTTTTGTTGGCAACACCGCATTTAGGCTCTTTCCTTGAAAAATTTGCCAATCTCACGACGAATATCCTTGAAAAAGTACCGAATTGGCATACTCGGCTTGTCGGCAAAGTCCTTAACCTCAGGAGTGCGGGCATCAAAGACCTCCGTTTTGGCTACCTCACCGAAGCTGATTGGAAAGACCAAGACGCTGATAGACTTTTGAGAAACAACAAAACACCACCGCCGATCCTGTCGGGCGTGTCTTATTACGTTATTTCAGCAAGGATGACACAAAAAGAAAAACATTGGGTCAGCCAACTTTTTGGTGATATTTTGGTGCGTTCAACCAGTGCAACGGCACGTTCAAAAAACAAAGGTGAATTCAATTTTCCCATTGAAAACCACTATGAATTTGCTAAAACTTACCACCACGAATTGTCTGCACGAAGAGAAGTCTATGAGAAAATTTTGGGTTGGATAAAGGCAAAAGAGTAAATAAAAATGATTGAATGGGTAAAAAAACATACTATGGCGTTGGAAAAAATGGACTTCACATACTGATGGGGGGGAAAGGATCGTAAATTTTGAATCAAAATGAACAATAAAATATTTTAATAAAATGTTTTCAA
>JAYSQG010000055.1:0-12520 GCA_043721685.1 Saprospiraceae bacterium
TTTCAAATCAAAGCTAAAATTTACCTTAAAGCACTTAAAGCCGCTTATGAGGAATTAGCTGCTATTAACGCGCTGGATTCGCCTGCGTAACATGAGTTACTAAGACACCATCACTTCCTCTGACTGTACGGAATCACTTTTCAAAGAATTGGGTCCAATCGTTTTAGCACGGACAACCAATTTAGAACCGAAAGGAAATGTCAATTCCATTTTTTTACCCTCGTTGTACAAGCCATTTTGCCATTCGCCATCGTTGAGTTGGATTTCGAAAGCTGTAGTAACAGCGTTTGCTGCTTTTAGCCATTCGATAATGATAACGTTCCGACGTTGATCATTATACACTTTCAAATTTGAAGGTGGTAAGACAAAAGTCACTGGGTCATTGTTACGTTCAGGCGTTTTGTTGAGCGTAAAACCCACATCCGTTTTCAATTTGTCTTGTGTGTTGGTCGTCCACTCTGCATCCATCAATTTAGCGATGCGAATCAAATGACTGAACAATGCTTCTTTAGCGATGTTTTTAGCATCTATCGCCTCCGTTGCCTTGCCCTTACTTTTGATAAGCGCAGTTTGGAAGATTTCAGCACCTTCCATCATAGCCGTTACAGCGGGTTGGAAAGGTGCATAAACGGGCTTGCCGTTCATGTTCTCATAAATCAAATCGGCGAACGTTTTTAGTTCGTCTTGTTTCGTCTGTTTAATAATCGTGCAATTGATACAGCTCATTTAAATTTATTATTTATGTAAATGATAGAATATTGTAGCGTGTTTAAATACACAAAACAGTGCTTGAAGCCCTTTTTTATGTCTGTATTCATCCTACAACTGTTAATTAATGAGGTCAATCTGTTTTTTTATATTTTAAATAAAAAGTCAATTTGTCAATATTCGTGACATATTAATATTTTGTGGGAATCTCTGCGAACCTTATAAATCCGTAGGATTTACACGTTTGTAGAAAAACAAAAGGAAGAAATCTTACGAATCCGTAGGATTCGCACTGTTTTTATGGTTCTTTTATAGAAATTATAACGTGTGAATCCTACGGATTCATTAAAAATCATCTTTCGTATTATTTCTACAAACGTGTAAATCCTACGGATTTGTCGCTTATGGAAAAATTCCGAAGTTACCAGTAATTTATGGTCTGTTGCTTCAGTAAAAAGGCAATTCCATTCAGTAAAAAGGCAATTCCATTCAGTAAAAAGGCAATTCCATTCAGTAAAAAGGCAATTCCATTCAGTAAAAAGGCAATTCCACTTAGTAAAAAGGCAATTCCATTCAGTAAAAAGGCAATTCCACTCAGTAGAAAGGGAGTTTCATTCAGTAGAAAGACAATTCTACTCAGTAGAAGGGCAGTTTCATTCAGTAAAAAGGCAGTTTCATTCAGTGGAAAGGCAGTTTCATTCAGTAAAAAGACAATTCCACTCAGTAGAAAGACAATTACATTCAGTAGAAAGGCAATTCTACTGAGTAGAAAGACAATTTCATTTAGTAGAAAGTGGTTTGTGAACTGTAGAAAGTGGTTTGTGAACCTCAAAACTGGGGTTTAGGTGGGAAAGGGTGTTTTTGTCCACTACGCGGCTTTTGGGGTTTGTTTTTGGAAAATAATACGGAGGAGGGCTTGATGTCATGTGTAAAAACAGGCTATTCTTATTTGTGACAAAAAAGCGGATAAAAAATAATGTATTCTATTGGGTTAGATGTTTTTGTATCTAAGTCATTTCGGTGTTGCGGGTAAATGATGCAAAAGAATAGTATGTGTCGTATCGTGTGAAGTTTTCGAGGAAGTGTTTTTTCAATGTTGGGTGAGTGCGAACTCGTAAGTAAAAAATGAACTAATTTTTCCTGTTGTTTTCTATCTTTGCAAAAAATGAGAATTAAAACCTAATCAAAATGCTTCTTGAAGTCAAAATAGATAAGAATAAAATTTATTCGCCAATTCGCAAGAAAGAACTTGTTTTAAAGCCCGAAGAAAAGGTAAGACAAGAGTTTGTAGCGCAATTAGTGAATCACTATGGCTTTTCGCTTGAACAAATGAGTGAAGAGGAGCAAGTCAATAACTCTCAACGTGGACAAGGTAAAGCATTAGCGGATATTGTGGTTTGGAAGTCAATTGAAGACAAACAAAAAAGACTAAGCCCTATTATTGTTGTTGAATGTAAAGCGGCACATATTACAATACGAGACGAAGATTATTATCAAGGTTATAACTATGCTTCATGGGCGGGTGCTGATTTTTTCGTCACGACAAACATGAAAGAAACCAAGTTTTTCAAAGTTGTCAAAGGTGTTATGCCTAAAAAATTGGAAGAAATCATTGAGATTCCAAAGGCGGCTGATGTCAACAACGAGAAAAAAATACATGAGTTATTAACTAAGACAAGAGAATTTACGCGAGATGAATTTAGTCGGTTACTTTTCAAATGTCATACAATCATTCGGAACAATGATAAACTCTCTCCCGAAGCGGCTTTTGACGAAATCAGTAAAATTCTGTTTATGAAAATACGCTACGAGCGTCAGAAAAGTCGTGAAAAAGCTGTTTTCTCTGGTGAACAGTTTGAAAAATTGAAAAAAGCCGATGAAGATATTCGTGGGAAGTCTGCGACACCTTTTTATCAATATCTTTTTGAACAAACAAAAGAAGAGTTCAAAAACGATGAACTTTTTGATGTCAATGATTCTATTAAAATCAGAGAAACAAGTTTTTTGAATATTGTTCGTGAATTAGAAAAATACAATCTTTCTAATACTTCTGATGATATTAAAGGTATTGCTTTTGAAGAATTTTTGGGTAAAACCTTTCGTGGCGAGTTAGGTCAGTTTTTTACACCACGAACTATTGTTAATTATATGGTCGAAATACTTGACCCTACTGAGGGGGAGTTTGTTTGCGACCCTTGTTGTGGCAGCGGTGGTTTTTTGATAAAATCGTTTGAGTATGTTCGTGAAAAAATTGAAAAAGATATTGAACAACAAAAAGAAAAAATAAAGGAAATCTATTACACAGATGATTTTTATAAAAAATCAGAAAAAGAACAATCTAAAATCATTGAAAAGGTTGATGAACTGTTCAATAATTTGAATCAAGAATTAGATTTGTACAATCTTAAAAGCCGTTTGCGTCGTTTGTCTTACGATTGTATTTTTGGTATTGATGCGAATCCACGTATGGCTCGTACTGCCAAAATGAATATGATTATGCACGGCGATGGACATGGTGGCGTTCATCATCATGATGGTTTGTTAAATATCAATGGTATTTTCGATGGTCGTTTTGATGTTATTTTAACAAATCCGCCATTTGGCTCACGGGTTGAAAAGTCTCTAAAGGTAAGTTAAACCGATATTCCTGACAGTAATAAATTAGAATTTTATAAAAAACGTTACCCTTATTACGAAACGCTTGTTGTCAATCCTTTGCGTGAATGGGCGAAAAAAGAAAAACCAATTATTGATTTGTTTGCAGTGGGTAAAATGTCAGGATTGACAGAGGTTTTGTTTATTGACCGTTGCTTAAATCTTTTGAAGCCTGGTGGACGCATGGGTATTGTCTTGCCCGAAGGTGTTTTGAACAATTCAGCTTTGCAAAAAGTACGAGAATATTTTGAAGGAAAAGCTAAGATTTTGAACATCACATCTATTCCACAAGATGTTTTTATGGCTTCGGGTGCAACCGTCAAGCCGAGTTTGCTCTTTTTTAAAAAATTCACAGATGCCGAAGCCTTGCAATATAAAATGATATTGGAAGATGCAACAAGTGAAATGACAGAGAAATATGCACCAGAAATTGAGAAAATCGAAACAGAACTTGCCGAAAAAGAAAATTTACTGAGGGGGGCAAATAGAAATAAAGAAACCTTGACCGCAGCACGAAAAGAGTATAAAGAAACGTTGCGCCGCATAGAGCAACAAAAAACGGATGATATTCGGAGTATTGTGAAAGAACGATTTGATTACCAAATACCCGTTGTGGAAGTTGAAAAAGCGGGTATCAGTAGTACGGGTTCAAAAATTGAAAATGAATTAGACGATGTCGCAAAGGAATTTGAACAATACCGAAAAACCAATGCACTATGGCAAACTAAATTAGAAGCGTATTCTTATCCAATTATTGACAACAAAATCTTGCGCGCAAACGATGCAGGAGAACCCGAAGTATTTTATGGACAGCAATAGCCTTTTAGCATCCCCTCAGTATAAATACTTAAATTTCATATCGTTACAAAAGTTTACTCTTTGGGACGTTAAGCGTTATCTGCGTGAGCCCATTCTTTCAAATTTTCCTGTCGTAAGGCTTGGCAAGTTTATTGAAGAACAAAATCGCATGATAAAACTTTTTGATGAACCAGATACAGAGTTTAAGATTTTAGGTGTAAGTAATAAAGTGGGCATTTTTGATGCCTATCTTGAAAAAGGGTCTAATATCAATCAACCTTATAAAAGAGTTGAGATAGGTTGGTTAGCTTATAATCCTTATCGAATAAATGTTGGCTCAATAGGTATAAAAGAACAATATCATGCAAACGAATTTATTAGTCCAGCTTATGTTGTCTTTTCATGTAAAAAAGAACTCTTACCAAATTTTCTTTTTTTACTTTTTAAAACAGAGACTTTCAACCAAATAATACGAGAAAACACAATAGGCTCTGTCCGACAAAACTTGTTATTTGGTTCTTTAAAATTACTTGAAATCCCTTTACCTTCTTTGAATATTCAAAAGCAATTAGTTGAAGATTATAAATTCAAATTAACAAAGGCTAATAACGCTTTAATAGAATATGAAAAAACAAATAAAGAGGCTGATGATTTTTTAATTAATTTTTTAGGAATAAAATATAGAGAGATTGAAATTGATAAAGGATTTAGTTTCGTTACATTTCAAAATGTTGATAGATGGGGTGTAGATTTTTTATTGAAGGCAAAAAGTTTAGAAAGTATCAAAAAATGTAATTACCCAACTTTTGAGATAGGAAAATTTATTAAATTCTTGCAATATGGTATCTCTGAAAAAGCTAACACAGAAAGTAAAGGAACTGTAGTTGTTAGAATGAATAATATACAAGATGGAAAATTAGATATTTCAAATATAAAACATTTTGATTTCGATTCTTCTAATTTAACTAAAAGTGCAACAATTTTACAAAAAGGAGATTTGCTTTTCAATAGGACAAATAGTAAAGAATTGGTAGGTAAAACAGCTATATTTGATTTAGAAGGTGAATTTACTTTTGCTTCTTATTTAATAAGAATTCGATTTACAGAAAATATCAATCCCAAATACATGAATTATCTATTTAATTCTAAAATTGGTAGATTGCAAATTGATATGACAAGTAGGCAAATATTAGGGCAAGCTAATATTAATTCTCAAGAATTGAAAGAATTCATCTTTCCAATCCCCGAATTAGAAATTCAAAATGAAATTGTTTGGATTTTAGATGAATTTAATACACGGAAAGAGTATTTGTTAAGCCAATCAATAAATAATAGAAAAGAAGCTCTTGAAACTTTTGAAAACGCCTTATTCAATACAAAACTATAAATATGCAATTACAAAGCTTATATATCAAAGAGTATAAACTACTGAGAGACTTTCGAATAGAGTTCAATCAGCCTTTATCATTATTCATTGGAAAAAATGGGTCGGGGAAATCTACTGTGTTGGAAGTTATTGCTTTAATACTGAGGGGGGCTTATTTGCATTTTGTAGAACAACGTCATGTTGAACGGTTGAATTTTCATTTTGAATTGGTTTATATTAATATTTATAAATCAACTAATGAGAATATCGAAGTTCAAATTACAGGAAATTCTGATCAGTTTGCAAAGTATCACTGGAATATAAAATCATATAAGACAGTAGGGCTTGAAAAAGAAATAATTGACAATATTGATTATGAAGATATATTGCCTTCTAATGTTTTGATATATTATGCTGGTTGGCATAAGATGATGGAAAACATATCTAAAACCTTTGATGAAAACTTTGAAAGAAACCTTAGAGGCATCTCAAGTTTTCCAGTAAGTTTTGATTCACCTTTTATGCTTTATCTTAGGCAAAAACATTTACCCATGTTTTTATCTGCTTTATATGCTTATGAATACAGCACTGATATAGATGAATTTTTTAAAAATAAAATTGGCATTAATAACCATAATTTTGATATAAGATTATTTATTCAAAAACCAACTTGGGGTATAAACAATGACCATGATAGTTTTTGGGGTGCAACAGGGCTGCTAAAACAATTTTTAGAAGTATTAAAAAGCAATACAACAAGTATAGAAGCCAATGAATATTATCAAAATATTAGTAAGGGAATAGTTGAAATGTCATTTGGTGTTGCTGAATGGTATAAAGTTCGTGATTTTTATAATAATGAGAAAAGATTATTTTATCTTTTAAATGCTTTAGATGCTGCTGATTTATTGAGTGGGATTAGAGTTTTTACTCAAAAAATTGGAGAGAATTTTAAAATAAGGCATTGGGAATTAAGTGAAGGCGAACAACAACTAATAACCATAAAAGCCATCAATGAACTTTTGATAGAAGAAAATACCCTTTTGCTTTTTGATGAACCAGATACTTATTTACATCCCGAATGGCAAAGAACATTTTTAGGCGACATTGAAACTATAATTGATTCTAATAATGCTCATTTGATAGTGACCTCACATTCACCAATGATGATTGCCAATATGAAAGAAGGGGAATTATTCAAAATGCTAAATGGGAAAGTACAACCTATCAAAGATGGCTACTATGGCAAAGATTATGGTTTTACGCTTGAAAACTATATGGGTACATCATCAGAAGTAGAAGAAACGCATCAAGACTTATCGAAACTATTTGAGTTAATAGAAACAGATAAATTTAAAGAAGCTCAAATTTTATTAGAAGAACTCAATAAAAAATATCCAAACGAACCCGAACTTACACGGGCTCAAACCATGATAACTCTTTTAACCGAAGAAGACTAACCATGAAGTTGATAATTAAAGGCAAAGAGCCTGATACATGGAAAGCATACTACAATACAGAAGGTGTTACAAAGTATGAAAGCCCAAATGCGGATTTAAAAAATGCCTTGCTTAGAGACCAAGGGCATATCTGCTGTTATTGCATGTCAAGAATCAGTTTTGAAAACATGGTTGTTGAACATTTTAAACCCAGAGAACATTATAAACCCAAAGAATATCAATTCGGTTATGGTAATTTTATTTGCTTCGTGTAAGGGTAATTTTCATTCTGATAAGCATTGTGACAATCGTAAGAAAAGTTTAGAAATTACGACTAATCCAACAGATATTAAAAACAATTGTGAAAATATCATAAGTTATAAATGGTCAGATGGTAGTTTGACTTACCCCCCTCAGTACGAATATGATATAGTAGATGTATTAAATCTCAATAATCCTGTATTGAACTCAAATAGAAAAGAAGTTTTAGTTGCCGTCACACAAGTATTGAAATTGAAAAAATATACTAAAACAGAGTGTCAGAGGCAATTATCAAAATTTCGAGATCTTGATAAGGATGGTAAATATCAACCCTATTGTATGGTTGCTATTCGGTTTTTAGAAAAAAAGATTCGAGGATTTTCTTAGTAGTGATTTTACCAGCTGGCGTAAGCTATTAAAAAACACTCTCGCTCGTGAACGTCTTCTGACATGATAGATACTATTCTGCACTGCTCACTCAGGCGTAAAGAATCTTCAACAGATATACCCCTCAGTAAAACAAACAAAAACGCCTTGTAGAACCCAATATTGGTTGGAAAGGGACACAAGGTGTTTGCTATCCTATTTTTTATAGCTCGCATAGAAAATAAATTAGGTCTGATGCTTATGTATATTTATATTTGTTTTTGTAAAAAAGTGCGTATTGCGTATAATAACGCATAACTGGCTGTTCTGAATGAAACTTTCCTCTCCTTGCTGTTCTGAACCGCCGATGGGTTAGATTAAGAAACGTTTTTTAAAATTAAAAACATGGAAAACGATCCTACGGTTCAATGGTCTTTAGCAAATCCCTTTGGTATAAGTATAGATGAAGCCTCTGATGGCTGGCATTCAGGACATGTCAATGATGTTTTGAATCTGGCAAACGGAAGTCTTCTTGCCGCTACTCAAAGTGGCGGTGTATGGATTATCAATACCAATGGCACTACGCTGCCATTATCAGATTCGTGGGTCGTCCCCGATATCAATTGTCTTGCACAGGGACCAGACGATGACCACCATGTGTTTGCCGGCTGTAACAAGGGTATCATCAGAGAAACTGATTTAGGAGAAGCCGTTCCGCTATTGAGCTGGCGGGAAATTACCAATCCTCTTCCGCCCGATGCAGGCGATGTAAAACGTATCCTGATCATCAAAGGTCTGCGATACATTATAGCAGCGTGTACAGAAGGTCTGTATTGGGCGACCATTCCACCAACAAATCTTAAACGGGGTTGTCTTATGCCATTTAGCAAACCGCAAGTACGCCCGTTATATAATTGGCAAAAGGCGCGCATGGATGGTGTTTCCAATGATCAAGGCTTTTGGGACGCCGCTATTGCCAGTACAAAAGGTAATATCAATAGAAGTAACCTGGAAGACCGCTCCCTTATCACTATTGTTGCTGGAAGTTATTTAAACGGTGGGCTTTTTGTCGGACAATGGAATTCTGCGGGCATACTCGTTATGAGCCCTTCAAAAATTCACAATGACGATGGAACGGACGCAACGGGTCTTTTTGCTTTAATGGGTAGTTGTTCAGTTGACTCTGCAGATTCAAGCCCCAATTTTGTATATGCTGCCTGCTCGTGGTACACAAAGGGAGGTCTGCTTTTCCGGGTACTGCGATCTACTGATGGGGGCTATTCGTGGGGTATTTGTGCAGGGGTTCTTTCAAACAGTGACGACGACCTGAGCACAGCAGCAGGAGAGCAAGGCAGGGATTGGAACAATTGTATTGCTGTATCGCCCAATCTTGCCAATCTGGTTGCCTTCGGATGGGGTTCAGTATTTATTTCGCCAGATAGCGGCGCAACTTGGCAACAGGCGATAGATGACAGGCATCTGCATAGTGATGTACATGCGCTGCGTTTTTCTCCTTTAGGTTCGGATTGGGCAAAAGACCTTTATGTAGGAAGTGATGGGGGCGTAGCGCGGATTGATATGGATTTATTCTTAAAAAAATCAAGTGACTGGTGTCAAAGTAATTACAACAGGTTTTTACCAACATTACAATGTTATTCGACACTCATCCGCCAGTTTTGGGGCACTATAACGGCATCCAGTACCGTACCGCATCTTGTAGCAACTGGATCGCAGGATAACAGCAACCTTTACAGCGTTGCATCGCCAGTTGCACCCACTCCGTGGATAAATATGGAAGGTGGAGACGGCGGTTGGACTGGATTTGTAAATGGCAATGTACTGCTACATAATATTATGGGCGAAGCTGCAACATGTACTTTATTTAATGCAACTGGGATTAGGGACAAAGACGGTTCAATAACGATCAACCAACCTGCTGATAATCCTACAGAAATGAAAGGTCCGGTAGCAGAAGTCGTAAAAAAACCTGAATTCCGTAATGAATTAGGCGCGTTATTAGTAGCGGTTGCATCACCTAATACTAATCAGGTTTTTGCTCTGTTCACTGATGATGAACAAAATGTTGTTTACCACTGGGGGCTCATAGGAACGATACCACAAGGAGAAGCCGTTAGTGCCCTTGCTTCCTTTAATGGTCGCACGATTCATATAGGTGCTGCGGGAAAGATGTATGCGATGGACGTAAAAACAGGCAAAACAAAAAATTTGCCGATAGACATTCCTAAAACAGATCCTGATTCTAAATTAGCGCCTGGCAGCATCAATCGTATTGTTCATTTTAGTGAAGTGGATGCATTTGCTATTATGAATGGTTCAACCGAAACGATTCAAGTATTCAACCCCTTTACGCATAATAAACCTTTGGTGCTCACATCCAGTTTTATATTACGCCTTGTGGAGAATGGATCAAAGTGGATTGTTACACCTGGATATGGATTACCCAAAGAATATATGTATGGGCTGGAATCGGTGCAGTTACCCAATTCCCGCTTTCCTCGAGCTTTGTTTGTAACAACTGATAGAAATGTGTACATCAGCAGAGAAGACAGCACTACATGGCAATTGGCTTCGCAAAATCTTCCCGTAACACCGCATTGTGGTGATGTGCGTTTCGTGAGCTTTGCGGGTTCGTCAGAAGCATGGTTGTACCTCGGTACTTTTGGAAGATCTATGTGGGGCGCAAAACTGAGATAAGTATTCAGCCGCCGTATCGTCTCAATAAGTCCCTGAAAATGATGCCTTAGCTGACTTATTTGATTAACTTTGCCCTAAAACTAATAATAATGAAGCCAAAAGATTCAGAAAAAACATGGTGGGACGAAAAGCCGCCAATATTCAAAACATGGCGGCAGATGTATGTATTTGTCCTTGTTTTTCATGCGTTGGTGATTGCGGCGTTTTATGCTTTTACGTTGGCGTATTCGTAAATACATCCCTCAGTAAAGTCAACCATTTTTCAAAATTTCCAAAAATGCGTCCTTACACCGTCGGGCGATAGGCACATTTGTTCCGTTCGATAGAACAGCGTATTGACCATCGGTTGAGCGTAAAAATTGCCGCACTGCCTTTATATTGACAATATGGGATTGGTGAACACGGAAAAATGGGGTATTTTCTTCAGAAAAACCTAATTTCGGTTGAGAAGACGTTAATAGGTATTCAAATTCGCCAAGATATTTTGACACTAATATTTTTGCACCAAAGACTGTACTAACAGTCGTATAACTGCCCTCCGATTCAAGATGTAAAACCTCATCAAGCGGCACATAATAAATGCCTTCGGCAGTTTGAAGCAGCAGTTTTTCTACTTTTTTTTGACGCATTGCGCCTAATAATTCTGTTATCTGGTGTTCAATGTAGATAGAAGGTTGGATACGCCGTACTTTTTCTAGTGCTTTGATAATATCATCCCGCAAAATAGGTTTCAATAAATAATCCAAAGCATTGGCTTTAAAGGCTTTTAAAGCAAAATTATTGAAAGCCGTAACGAAAATGATTGAAAAAGTAGGTGCGGACAAAGATTCTAGAACATCAAAGCCTGTTCCGTCGGATAAGTCAATATCTAAAAAAACGACATCAGGGCTTGTATTTTTTAGCAATGCTCGTGCTTCGGCGACATTTGTTGCTTCACCTATAACCCGACAATCGGGTATAGTAGAAAGGATGTCACGCATCATCTCGCGTGCATCGGCTTCATCATCTATCAAACTGATTGTAAGCATAGTATATAGTTATTCTGTTGAAAGTGAATGATTTATTGTATTAAAATTGTCATTCTGATGCACGTTCCGACGTTTTTACCGTCTTCATCGCGTATGGACTCAATCACTAAATCTCGGCTATCTTCTCGACCGTTTAACAAAGCTAAACGTTTGCGAGATAAAGCGATGCCCACACCTGTCTTTGTGACCCCCTCAGTATTTTCCTCTTTTTTTTCGGTTTCATCCATCCCTTTGCCATTGTCTTTGATATCAAGAATTAAAAAATTAGGTATGGTTTGCTTAAAATGGACAGAAATTAGCGCGGCGGTTTGCTCTGTTGATAACCCATGTTTTAAAGCATTTTCTACAAAAGGCTGAATGAGCATGGCGGGTATTTCTATGTCGTGCGTATCAATATGATTATCTATGTCAATCGTGTAATTTAAGCCAGATTTAAACCGCAGTTTTTCAAGCGAAAGATAATGCGTCAAAGCCTGTACTTCTTCTGCAATCGTTATTTTACCACGTCGGGTGGACTCCAAAGTAAAGCGCACCAATTTTGCAAAGTGCCCTAAATAAAGCATCGCCTTGTCTTTGTCTCCGCGTTGCATCAGCAGTTGAATGGAGTTTAAACAATTGAAAATAAAATGTGGATTCATCTGCATGGCTAAAGCTGTGCGTTCTAAGTCATTGATTTGCAAGGCAATATCGTGTTCTCTTTTTAAATTTCTAATACGATTTTTGTAAAATAAATAACCACCTGTCAAAGCCGATAGTATCAACAAACTGCGAAACCACCAAGACGCATACCAGGGCGGACGAATGACAAAAGGTACTTTTAAAGACGGACTCCAAACACCATCTTCGTTTTGCGCTTGTACTTCAAGGGTATAAGTATTAGGTGAAAGCCCGAGAAGGGTAATAGCCCTGTTATCGGTTTCATTCCAAGGCTCTTGTGTCTGTACTTTATACCGAAACATCGTTTTATCGGCTAAACGGTTCTGAAAACTCAAAAGACGAAAAGTTAAATTGTTTTGATTATTGGTCAAATTAAGGTTGTGATTTGTTGTAAAAGGTTGACCATTGACGGCAATAGATAGTATTTGCGGTGGCATAACGCTATCTGAATGATATATATTTTCAGCGAAAACAACACCTCCCTCAGTAGCGATATACATTATCTTGTCCTCAAAATCAATATCTCG
>JAYSQG010000056.1:0-4349 GCA_043721685.1 Saprospiraceae bacterium
CCATAAAGGAATAAAACGACGGCAAGGCCGATAAGCATCATTGTTGAGTTTTTCATAATAACTTCTTAATTTTTAAATTTTTTTAATAGTTGTTAATCAATTTCTAATGTTAATACAAAGGGGGTTACTTAAATTTCATAATCGAACAAATTTAGACAAAAACTTTGCAAAAGTGATTCTTTGACCTAAAATGTGATAAATTCGTGAGTTCAGATGCTCAATTTTGTTAAAAATTTCACAACTTAAACTCGGTACAATGAAGACGTTTTCGTTCAAAATAGTTCTCACACTCCTTGTCTCTGGCGGCTTTTTATCCTTTTTTGCGGATAAAAAAACGACGAATGAGCCTATCCAATCGTCCAATAATTCAAGGCAAATGAACCAAAATCCTTCAAAAGGCATAGCCGTTTTGGAGCTTTACACCTCCGAAGGCTGCTCAAGTTGCCCGCCCGCCGACGATATACTGAGGGGTGTCGTCCATCAAGAAAATGTCTTCGCCATGGCTTTTCATGTGACTTATTGGAATCGTTTGGGTTGGAAAGATTCATTCAGTCAAAAGGCTTTTGATGAACGCCAATATGCCTACGGCTCTCGCTTTCAAAAAGACGGTGTTTATACGCCACAGCTCGTTGTCAATGGCACGGAGGAATTTGTTGGCTCTCGAAAATCGCAAGCAGAAAATGCTATTAAAAAGGCTTTGACGACACCTGCCGTTGCTCAAATTTCATTATCTAAAACATTGAAAGACAACAATATAGCAGTCAATTATAAACTGTCAGGTGATTTTGTAAACGCTGTTTTAAATTTCGCTGTTGTCGAATCTAATTTTTCAACACAAGTTAAACGTGGCGAAAATGAAGGACGTATTTTAAAGCATGACAATGTTGTTAGGGGTTTTCAGACTGTTGAAGTTAAAAATACTGAGGGGGTGTTTGAAGTTAAACTTTTGAAAAATTGGCAGTTATCTAACTGTATGTTTATCGCTTTTTTACAAGATAAAAAAACGGGGCAGGTATTGGGAGCGTCAAAAATTGGATTGAATTAAATTACTTTTTTTGTCATTCTGAACGCAGTGAAAGAATCTGTATAAAATATTGAAAATCAGTAATTTATACAGATTCTTTCACTGCATTCAGAATGACAAAAAACTGCCTATGTTTTTTAGATGTTTCTAAGTTTAAAACTTTTGGTAAGTTTGTTCCAAAGATAATGTTTTTACCCTTTTTTAAATTACTATTTTTAAACTTATGAAAATACTCCACACCGCCGATTGGCATCTCGGCAAACGCCTCGAAAATTTCAGTCGGCATGACGAACAAGTGCAAGTTTTAGCCGAAATTTGCGAAATTACAGAACGTGAAAACCCTGATGTCGTCATCATCGCAGGGGACCTTTTCGACGTATTTAATCCGCCCAATGAAAGCAGTGAATTATTTTTTAAAACATGTAAACGTTTGGCTAATAATGGTTTGCGAGCTGTCATTGCAATCGCTGGCAACCATGATTCGCCTGAGCGCATCGAAGCACCTGAGATGTTGGCTCGGGAATGCGGCATCGTTTTCAGTGGTTTTCCGAATACACACGTTCAACCTTTCAGTCTGCCAACAGGATTGGCTTTGACTAACAGTGAAAGCGGTTTTGTGGAGTTGAAATTGCCAAATTGCGCCTACCCTTTGCGCCTTTTTTTGACGCCTTACGCCAACGAAGTTCGATTGAAACAGTACTTCAATGTCGAAAATCCTGACGAAAATATGCGCCAAATTTTAACGGAACAATGGTACGATTTGGCTCAAAAGTATGCAGATACTGAGGGGGTCAATATCGGTGTGGCGCATCTTTTTGTAATGAAAGAAAATGGTATTTCGCCCGAAGAACCCGACGACGAAAGGTCTATCAATGTCGGTGGCGCGGGGGCTGTTTTTACCGATTGTTTTCCCATGCAGTTGCAATATGTCGCGCTCGGTCATTTGCATCGGCAGCAAGTGATTGACTCGCTGCCCTGCCCTATTGTCTATTCGGGAAGCCCTTTGGCGTTTAGTTTCAATGAAGACAATCAAGAAAAATATGTCATGCTTATCGAAGCAAAACCCAACCAACCTGTTGATTATCAACGCATTAAAGTGACTAAAAATAAAAAATTACTGCGGGGTCGTTTTGAAGATATTGATGAAGCTGTTGCTTGGCTTTCTGAATATCCAAATGATTTAGTGCAAATCACCATTGTTTCTAACACTTATTTAAACCCTTTAATAACACAACGACTTCGGGCAGTTCATAAAGGAATTGTGGAAATTAGACCTGAAATTCATGACGTAAATGCGCTTCATATTTCAAAAAATATTGACCTAGATAAAAGCATTGACGAACTATTTTGGGACTATTTCAAACGTGAAAAAAATCAAGAACCGAATGAGGATTTGAAACTACTTTTCCAAGAAGTATTAGCAGTTGAAACTGAAAACGAAAAACTATGATACCTAAATTATTGACTATCAAAGGTTTGTACTCTTACCAAACGGAACAAACGATTGATTTTGAAGAACTCACGAAGAGCCATCTGTTCGGCATTTTTGGCAATGTCGGTGCAGGCAAGTCCTCTATTTTGGAAGCCATCATGCTCGCTTTGTATGGTGAAGTGGAGCGTATGGGTAAGGTAGGACGCAACTACAATATTTTGAATTTGCGTAGCGACGAATTATTGATTGTTTTTGATTTTGAAATAGAAGGAAAATTATATCGGAGTAAGGTTTCTGGTAGCCGAAACAGCAAAAAATTCAATGACGTAAAAGTTAAACCACCTGCTTTTTTTGAACGAATTGAAGGTGATTTTAAGCCCATTGACATCGAAACGGCTGAAACACTGATTGGTTTGAAACCTGATGATTTCAAAAAAACAATCATCATTCCGCAAGGCACTTTTCAAGATTTTTTGCAATTAGGCGATACGGAAAGGGCAAGGATGATGCGTGAATTATTCGGTTTGGAACGCTATGAATTAGAGCCAAAAGTTAAGGTTTTATTGATTCAAAATGATTCAACCATTCAAGGTTTAAAAGGTCAATTGACTCAAATTGGCGATATAAAATCGGAAGATATTGAGACTAAAAAACTACAACTTACTGATTTACAAACAGATATAAGTAAACAACAAATCGAACTTGATAAAAATAGAAAAATAGAAAATGATATAAAACAACTTAAATCTGATTTTGAACAATGGCAACAAATCCAAAAACGACATGGTGAATTGACTGCTCGCGAAGCACATTTTTCAGGTCTTCAAAAGCAGATGGAGGACTACGAAATGGCTTTTTTGACCTTCAAAAACCTCTTTGAAAACCGCAAAAAATTAACCTCTGAATTGTCGAAAAACAAGGCTGAATTAGATACTAAAAGTCAAAAGTTTGAAGAAAATAATGTTTTGTTAGAAAAACTGAATCTTTCAAAAGAAAACTTGACCCCTCAGTATGAGCAACGTGAAAACCTCAAAAAACAAGCTGAAGAAGCCCGAAAAATTATGGGTATTCAAATTACCGAAGCCGAAGTTGCAAAATTAGAAGCTCGACTTGCGAATGGCAATAAACATCTGAATGACAAAAATCAATCACTTGAAAAATTCAAAATAGCGGCAAATGAAATTGAAAAACAGCGTATAGCCTTGCGCGAAAACCAACCCAATTTAAGTGTATTAAATGCTGTAAAAGATTGGTTTTCAGAAAGTTTTAATTTACAAAAAGAAATAGCGCGATTGGAAAATGAGCGAAAAGGACTTGAGGAAAAACTGACAGATATAGATAAATCTAAATCTGTTATCGTTTGGAAAGATTTACCCACGCTTAATATTCAGTTGTCAGCAGAAGCCAAAATATCTGATATCATTGCCGAAGTCAAGTTGAAATTAGCTGGCTTGAAAACAGAAAACGAACAGATTCAACATGAACAACTGCACCTGAAAGCGTCTGAAAAATTGGAATCGTTGGCAACAGCTCTCGCGGAAGGCGATCCTTGTCCTTTGTGCGGTGCAACGCATCACCCTTCTTTGATGCAAATCAGTGAAGTACGTTCTACTTTAAAAAGTTTAGACGCTCGTTTGGCAAAGCATAAAAAAGAAATACAAACGCTTGAAAATATTGAAAATCAACTTATTACGCTCAACATTAATTACAACAATGAAGTTTTTGCGCTTCAAAATATAAACGTTGTTTTAAGTAACGAAAAACAAAAACTAGACGTGCATTTTCAAAAATTTGCTTGGCAACCTTTCTCACCTAATGACTTTGGGGCTGTTGAAAAAGCGATTCAGGCTGCTGCAGATTTTGATAATACAATGCGAAAACTCGAAGAAGATT
>JAYSQG010000057.1:0-3148 GCA_043721685.1 Saprospiraceae bacterium
CGAGGCAGAATAACCCAATACAGGTCCATTTTGATTGGCAACTCTTACAATAGAATTGTTATCCTGTGCAATGGAATGGCCGAGCAGGTAAAAAAGCAATAAAGCAATAAAAATAATTTTCCGAGAATAAGGTAGTATAGCAGGCATAAAGCAATGTGTTGGTTAGAAAATACCAGCCTCGACAAACGACAGGCTAAGTGATGATGAAATTATAAATGATGGACGATGAGTATTGTAACTAATTGATAATCAAATACTTACGAAAAAGTAAAACAGCGTTTATATTTGTTCAACTACTTATGTATCTCAAAAATAACTATCCTAACCCAATTGGCCCGATATATTCGACAAAAAAGGGAAATGATGCGGCGAATGGCCATTTTAACGCTTTCGTGGCAGGTGGAAAATCGGATTGCAGGAAAGCAGTACCAGCTGGCACATCGTGTGAACGCTCATAAAATGTGCTGGCTTGAAACGCCATCCCTTCAGAAAAAATGCTTGAAAGCTGTTATGTTCGCTTTCAAGGATTTTTATTTTATGGAATTAAAGATCGGAATAATCAGTAGGATAAAGATAATAACTGGTATTTTTTTTTGACGTATTGTTTAGATATTGTGGATCTGCCTTTAGTTTTGTCCATACTGGCGAAGAACCAAATGCTTTCCAATGTTCATCCCTTGATACTTTGTTTTCGAATGTCGTCATATACATTAGATTGGGCATGTGGCTACCCGAAACCACTTGTCCGTAAAACACCGCATTAAATCCAAGACTTTCGAATAACTTTATTTCGCCGCCATCATTAAACATTTTCACCTTGTTTTGATGTATTTTTTCGGTATAGCCTTCATAGCTGCGTAATTCGTAAATCCGTTCGCTTTTAGATCCTTTCAATTTGGATAGATTCAGCAGTGGAGCGTCTGGGAATGCTCGTAAAACGATGGCTTCAAAGCGAGCGTAAGGTGGATTTTTATAATCCGCATCTATATAGTCTTTACCTGCACTCAAATAAGCGGCATCTGCATTGAGTTTTGTAGGAAGAACTAATAATTGGTCTAAGTTTTTGATGGGTGTTAATACATAAATCAACTTACCAAAAGAGACCGAATCTGCTGCAACAGGTTTGAAAACACCAATTGTTTTTATGCCCATTCTGTGCATCGCAGGAATGTAGGCATCTATAAGGTACTGCTCAACACGCTTTTCTTGTTCTTTGCTGTTGACTGTATAAATTTTGATTTCATAAAATTCTCTTTCGACAGGATTTGCAAAGGCTTGAAAACCAATCAAGAGAAAGAGGGGAATCTTAAAAAATAATGAATTTTTCATTGTTAATATATAAATTTAAAATTGATGACTTATAATAAAATTGAAAGGGTAATATTATTCTAAAAGCAGGAAACGAAATCCCTTTTGATAGATTAATTGTTTATTTTTCGCTGAAAGTAGGATTCGATATGCTGATTAGGCCATTAAGCGTCCCTTTATGTGGTATTTTATAAGTCTTCGACTTCAAAGGTTAAATAAGAAAGAGACATATAAAAAAAGAAACACCCCCTCAGTATTAAGGCTTTCAAAAGGCTCTATACTGAGGGGGTCTTTTTTGTCATTCAGTAGGAATCTCTATTGTGCGTTCCTTCTGAATAACAAAGAAAAGAGTCGAGTAGGGCGAGGGCATCCAGTAAAGTTGCCCTTACCCTCTCACAGAACCGTACTTGAAACTCTCACTTCATACGGCTCTTACGAATTACCTTTCTAAGGGTGATAGCCATATTGCCAATGCACAAATAAATTTGGGAAAGATTTGTAAATTTCTTTTAATTTATTCATGCCCTTTGTAAGGCTACCGCGACAAGTCTTGTACTTGTTCTTGAACCGCTCGCACAGGGTATTCGCCGCTGGCGATACCCTGACCGTATTGCTCAAGGAACATATCGTGCTTGCAGAAAGCCAATGTCACAACCACGTTTTACAGTCCAAACGCAGGTTACATCACCGCTTTAAATGTTCAACAAGGCGACAATGTCATGGAAGGTGGGACAATTGTTCAATTAGCCGATTTATCTACTTTGTGGGCAGAAGCACAAGTATTTACAACTCAATTTGCTCAAATTCAAGCGAATACAGCTATTGTCGTGCGCATTTCTGGATTTGAAAATGAACCGATTAATGGCAAAATCAGTTTTGTAAATCCTGAAATTATACCCGATTCAAGACTCAATTTGATACGGGTTTCAATACCCAATAAAGGCAACAAATTTAAGCCTGGTATGTCCGCAAATGTCTATATCAATAATGGCAAACAGACCTCCTTGCGCTTACCAATTGATGCGGTTATTCGAGATTCAAAAGGCGCAACAGTTTGGATAAAATCAGGTGACAATACTTTTAAAAGTAAAATGATTGAAGTGGGCACAGAAGCACATAATTTTATTGAAATAAAAAGTGGCTTACAATCGGGCGATTTAGTCGTTATAACGGGTGCTTATTTATTGCAAAGTGAATATCTGTTTAAAAAAGGAACAAATCCAATGGCGGGACATAAAATGTGATATTTTAAAAGAAAGGTGTGAAAAATATAAGTTTTGCCCATAATTGTGTAACATTTGAGCGCCATTAACACATCACTTTTGTAAAGTGAAAATTCTTTCATAAATTTAAATTCATAAAAAATGAAAAAAATTAAAGTACTCTTATTCTCTGTTGCCGCGTTGATGTCCTTCACGCAATGCAACAATCCCACGCCTAATACGACTTTACAACAAGCCGACACACGTGGAAAAACCATTTCTGCCTTGATGAACAACGAAACATATATGAAGGAAGTCATGGATTCGATGCAGACAAAACATGCTGGTAGTATGACTATGCCAATGGACGAAAACATGATGAACAAAATGATGGAGAAGTGTAAAACAGACCCCACCATGTGTAAAATGATGATGGACAAAACAATGGCGATGTGTGATGCTGACTCTTCGATGTGCAAAATGATGATGTCTTCGATGAAATCACACCCAAATGTGATGAAGGCTATGGAAGGAATGGGCAATATGAAAGGTATGAAGATGGACATGAAAGACATGAAAGACATGAAAGACATGAAAGACATGAAAGACATGAAAGACATGAAAGACATGAAAGACAT
>JAYSQG010000058.1:0-25062 GCA_043721685.1 Saprospiraceae bacterium
TTGACTAAAATCGGTACTTGTCTCCCGCTTTTCGCCAAAATGTTTTTCCGTAATGCGTTGAAACTCATCTATAAATTGCGCGGCAAAAAACGGGTCGCCTGTCGTAATCGTTATGTTTTCGTAATTGTCTTTCCGTGCTTTATTTGTCCAATTATACGACCCCGAAATCACAACGGCACGGTCAATGACACAAAATTTATTGTGCATCAATTTCTCACTTATGCGATACACCCGACCGCCACAGGCTTGTAAATCATTGATAGGCAAATGTTTATTGATGTCGTCATCAAACATTAAAAGGCGCACCTTCACGCCACTTTTTGCTTTTTCACAAAGCACATTGAACAACAAACGGTCAGTAAACCACGCCACAGCTAAGTCAATCTCTGATTCAGCAGCTAACAAACAGGCTTGTATGCGTTCTTGGATATTTTCAAAAAATGCTTGGGTTTCCATATTTGAATTTTAGAAAGACAAATATAGGAAAGTGTTTATGATTTGTAAGCAGAAAAGTACCTCGTCAGTAAAAGGTTGTACTTTTTAGAAAAAAGTGTATTTTTGTAAAAAAATTAAAAATGACTGCAACAGCCATACAACAGCCATTTAGCAACATACAATTGGAATTGCTAAAACTCTATTCGAGGGATATACCAGAAAGCGATTTAATACAAATCAAGTCGTTTCTTGCACGTTATTTTGCTGAAAAAGCGATGGACGAAGCAGACCGTATTTGGGAAGAAAAAGAATATACGGCTGAAAAAATCCTAAACACGCACCGTCGGACACCTTATCCTAAAAAAAAGTAAGTGAAATACGTCATTGATACCAACGTCCTTTTAGCTGCCTTTTCTCGTAAATCTCCCTGTCATTGGATTTGGGAAAGTCTATTAGCACAAGAGTTTACACTTTGTGTTACAACTGATATTTTAGAAGAATACGAAGAGCAGTTTGGTTGGTTTTATAGTGTTAAAACAGCCGATTTTGTTATGCAAACGCTTGAAAATATGCCTAATATTGAGTTTGTTACCTATTATTATCGGTGGCAACTCATCATAGCTGACCCTGACGATGATAAATTTGTAGATTGTGCAGTAGCTGCGAATACTCAATTTGTCGTTTCCGAAGATAAGCATTTCAAAGTCTTGAAAAAAAATCCCCTTTCCAAAAATTGAGGTTTTAAAAATTAAAGATTTTGAAAAGATATTGAAAAATCGTGTCTGAAACATTCCATCATAATGGGAAAAACTGTGATTGCTGTGGATATGAACATGTTGAAAATCACTTACTATCCCAATGCGCCAAATGCCAAAAAGGAATATCCCAACTCACATTCACATTAAACCGAAATTCAAACTTTTTCAAGAAAATGGTTTCTTCTTTAATATCGTACAAACGCGGTTGGGCTTGATAGCCGAGACCGATATTTAAAGGACTGTTGAACAAACGCCCAAACATCACAAAGAGTCCCGGCGAAAAGATATTGCTCAATTTTATTTTCGGAATGCTGTCCGTTGTGTTCGTGAAACGAAAACCAGCGATGGCACCTACGTCCACCAAACTCGCAAAAAACTGAACGGTGTGTGGCGTTATAAAATCAACAAATTTCTGTTTTTTACTGAGGGGGTAATGTCGTTGGTTTTTTAAGCCATAACTGAGGTTGATGCCAATCGGCGCAGCGATACTGAAATAACCAGCACTGTCTTTTTGCCTAAACGTGTTTTGTAAACCAATATAACTGTTGACGCTCAACAACCAGCCTTTTTCTTTGATATGTGTACCGCCAGACGGTGTCATCGTGCTTTCCAAAAGTTCGGCGACGGCATCGCTGCTTTGCGCCAACACCATCGAGGCAGCGAAAGAACTGTATTTGATGAATTTTTGAATGCCCGTATATTCCAAAGGCTTTTTTCCAGTCGAATCGTCGTCCACATACAGTTTTTGGATGGGCTGAGAATCTTTATTTTTATTTAAGTAGATGCCGACAAAGGGTTTATACTCTCGCACAGGCACCATGTTTTCAGCAAAATTGGGTTGATAAAAAGTATTCAAAGTGTCAATTCTGATATAATTTTTGCCTTCTTTCACATACATCGGTCTGGCATCAAAGACTTGCACCAAATCTGCAATGTGTTGAATAGCCGCATGGTATTCACGTCCTTTCATTTCAGCATAAATACGGGGCAGCATTTCAGCGACATAAATGCCTTTGTACCATGTGCGGGGTAAAGCGGATTCAGGTTCTAAAATCTCTTTTATGGTAGGTGCAAATTTGACCAATGACAATATGTTTTCATAAGAAGACACCATTTTGTCCCAATAGAATTTTTCATCATTGTTTTGCGCCAAACGCATGTTTTTGCTTGACATTTCTATCATATTGACCCGACTAATCAAGCCTTGCACATAGCCACGCATATTGTAAAAATTGTCCTTTTTGTCGTATAAACCATTGATATAATGCCGCAAAGTTTGGTTATTCTGAAAGGTTATCGGTTTGCCTTTGTCGTCAACCGCCAATTGATAAATCGTGCCCAACCAAATTTGCGCACCAAAGGCATCGCCTTTGATAAGTGCATTTAAACTATCTAAACCATTGACCCAATATTGGGTTGAATCTGTTGGATTTGTTGCGCGGAAACTGGTGGAAATAAGTTGAATGGTTTGCAAACCTGCTTTCAAATCACGTGCTTCTTCTTTATCAAATGCTTCGCTGAAATGAAGATGCTCAATGATATGACCAGGATGTTCATTGCGAATCAAGCCATCGGCAAATTGCGTGGCGGTTGTCAAAAAATCACGAGCAGATGGATTGTCTTTGAAAGTACGTGCGTATTTTTCTGTTTCTAAAAGTTGTGTAGTATTGGCAAATACATTGGCTAAGTCTTCTTCCATTTTTTGCCGCAAGCCCGCGATGTATTGGTCAAAGACATAAATATCTTTATCCATCAAAGCCAATCCGCCGTAAGTGTTTGGAAATAGGGTAGTCAGTTCGAGATTAGTCTCCATTTCTCTTTTCATTTTTTGAAAAAAGACCACATTCAAATCCTGTTTGAACCGCTTGACAATAATTTTGGCAAACGCATCGGCAACAATAGTCGCATTGAAGTTTCCAACTTTCGATAATATAGATTTTTTGCCTCCCGATTCTATGCCTCTATCCGTACTCGACATACTGATGGGTTCAGCAAATTCCCAAAAATTATCAACATTCAAGGCATTGTAGATGAAATCATTGTCTCTAAATGCATCTTGAATGTCTTCGATTTTTTCTATGTTCGTCATTTGCTGTGTCTCAAACAAGTAATTCGCCAGCGTTTTATACATCCGCAATGCCTGTTCAGTCGTATGCTTATCTATTTTACGGTAAGCTTTAATCGAATCAGCCAAACGAAGTGAGACATTGTAAATAGGCACAACAGGCGGTTTTTGTGTTGCGGCTTGCGTCAGAAATAAAAACAAAAAGCTGAAAATGAGTGTATATTTTATCATAGTATTGCGGTTAAATTGAGTGTTATATTTTTTTGCTTAAAGGTATCAATGACTTCGGATATCGGCATCACGATTGTGCTGTAACTACTTTCGGAGAACACGATGCCGACCAACGCATTGTCGGAAACCCGCAAAAGCCACGAGCCACTATCGCCTTGATCTGAAATCTTTTTAGCTTTTCTGTCGTCTAAAATATCAGAAACAAAAATAGCATTTTCATATCGTCCCAATCGCCACGCACCTTCTTGATTTATTTTTCTAATAACACCTATGGCTTTCTTTTTGATTCTATCATTAAAAAAATAGACTTCTGTGCCTGTTTGTAACTCTTGAACGGTTACAAATGTCGTCGGCGAGTCTATTTTTTTATTGTCAAATTTATCTGCCAACGCTATTAAAGCAATATCCAATTTACTATTGATAAAAGCTGTTTCGGCATTAAAAACGCCGATTTTATCGCCTTTTTCAGTAATCACAACAACAGACTCTTCGGGCAGAAGTGTATGTATTTTATCTTCTTGATTGTATTGTTTGACCACATGATAACATGTAACGCCATAATGAATACCTTTGTCAGATACCAAAACGCCACCCAAAGTGCCTTTGTCGTCTTTCCTTTTTTCGTTGGCAATCAGCATTCCCGCATAGTTTCGGTTTTGTGTAGTTTCTGAAACATTGACTTCTGGTGCATCTTCGATGCCTCTTGATGCACTTATTTCAGACATTAGCATTGGCTTAGATGCTTCGATTGGTTTATCTTTTTTTGATTTCTTCTTTGCCTTTCTGGAAATTTGTTTTCTTTTAGCCATTTTAAAGTAGGTTTTAAAATTAAAGATTCTAATAGAAATAGTGATATTTAAAATAATTTAAATGGTTCTATGACAATTTTTGTAGTACACACATATCGGATACTTTAAAACACTCAAAATACTGAGGGGGGGAAACCACAAAAAATGTCAGAGAACGATTTAAATAATAACAAATATACAATTAATTGAAAAAAAGTCGTCTTTTCAAGCGTTTTTTAAAAAACTGGCTTTTATACTGAGGGGGGTATGCCTGATTAAGGTAAACATAAATTTGCATAAAATAAAGAAAATAGAAAATGATTTTAGTCATAAAAATTCCTTATTTTGTAAAATATCTTGTATCTCGTTATGAATCATAACCGAATGGGCAATGATTTTAAAATTATTACTTAGTATTAACTGAAACGATAAATGGAGATAAAATACCCTATTGAAAATCCTCATACCTTGTCAGTAGAGGAGGTATTGCAAGTGTTTCAAACGGATGCCGTTGCGGGCATTAGTCAATCGGAAGTTGCAAAACGGTCTAAAGAGTTTGGTTTGAATGTCTATCAAGCCCAAAAACCAAAGCCTATTTGGTTGATGATTATTCAGCAATTCAATAGTCCCATTGTTTATTTATTGCTTGTTGGCACAGGTGTTTCGGTCTATTTTCAAGATTATATTGAAGCGATTGCCATTGGCGTAGTTATTTTACTCAATGCCATAATAGGTTTTTCGATGGAGTTGTAAGCGCGTAGTTCCATGAACGCTTTAAAGGAAATGGATGTGATATTGTCGAAAGTTATTCGAGAAGGCAAAACAGAGGAAATTCCTTCCGAACAATTGACGGTTGGTGACATCATCGTGCTTGAAGCGGGTAATGTTGTTCCCGGAGATGGGCGTTTGGTCGCTCTCAATCAATTGCAATGCGACGAATCTTCTTTGACGGGCGAGTCGCTGCCGGCGCAAAAAGGTTTAGAAAAATTAGAAAAAGATACGGTTCTTGGCGACAGACATAATATGGTATTTAAAGGCACTTCTGTCATTAATGGCAATGGAAAAGCCGTTATAACAGGTATTGCACACCATACGGAGCTGGGTACTATTACGTCTTTAGTTGAAAATGCAGAAGAAACCATCACGCCTTTAGAAAAAAAACTAAATGTTCTGAGCAAAAAACTTATCGGGCTTACCTTGATTCTTATCTTCATCTTTGCCCTAACAGGCTTTTTGGAAGGTAAAGAATGGGTATCTATCATCAAAACATCGATTGCGTTAGCCGTTGCTGCTTTTCCTGAAGGTTTGCCGATTGTCGCTACGGCGGCTTTGTCTTATGGTATGTTGCACATGGCAAGGCGGCATGTCATTGTTAAAGACCTTTCTTCTGTTGAAACACTGGGTAGTACGACGGTCATTTTGACCGATAAAACAGGTACATTAACCGAAAACAAGATTTATGTAGATACTTTTTCTTTTCCAAAAGAAAACCTAAAAGTACATATCGAAAAAGGCGCTTTGATATTCGATGATGTCGAGTTGAAGCACAGCAAAGAGAATTTTGACAAATTGAAACGTATCGGCGCGCTTTGCAACGATGCAACGATAAAAAAGACAGAAGAAAAAAAGAAAGTATTGGGTGACCCTATAGAAATTGCGTTGATATATTTAGCCAATACTTCAGGCTCATCTGCTGAAGATTTTAAAACACAATATGAACGCATTGCAGAAGTACCTTTTAATTCTGATATTAAAATAATGGGTACTTTACATAAAAATACTGAGGGGGGGGTATTTTGTCGCCGCAAAAGGGTCGGTAGAACATTTATTAGAAAAATGTGAACGGATACAATCGGGTGAAACGATAAAAACAATAAATGAAACCGAAAGAAAAACCGTCTTAGCGGAGTCTGAAAAAATGGCGGCTCAAGGACTTCGGGTTTTGGCATTTGCGTATAAAGAAGACAAAGACATTAAGGAAAAAGATTTTTTGAACGATTTAGTCTATGTCGGTATGATCGGTTTCTTAGACCCACCGCGATTGGATATTAAACAAGCGATTCTTAATTGTCGGAATGCAGGCATTAAAATCGTGATGATTACAGGTGACCACCCCTTGACAGCCCTTAACATTGCCCAAAAAACAGGTTTAGTAGATGAAAATGAGCAGAATGTGTTGACTGGGAATGACTTGCCGTCCATGAAATCACTGTCAAAAGAATGGAAAAAAAAGATTCTTTCTACATCCATATTTGCCCGAACCACGCCCAAACAAAAATTAGACATTGCAGATATTTATCAAAAACAAGGAAATATCGTTGCCATGACAGGCGATGGTGTTAACGACGCTTCTGCCTTAAAGAAAGCGGATGTGGGTGTCGCTATGGGACTGAGGGGGACGCAAGTGGCTAAAGAAACAGCAAATATTGTTGTCAAAGACGATTCTTTTGCCTCCATTGTCAAAGCGGTTGCCCAAGGCAGAGTGATTTTTCAGAATATACAAAAATTTGTTATTTACCTTGTTTCTTGCAATTTGAGTGAGATATTTGTCGTAACAACAATCGGATTTATGGCGCCGGCTTCTTCATTACTTCCTTTACAAATTTTGTTTTTAAATATGGTGACAGACGTATTTCCAGCATTGGCATTGGGTCTTGGTAAAGGAGATAAATCAGTGATGCAAGAAGCACCTAAAGATACAACGGCGGACATTATTTCTAATCGAAAATGGATAGATATTGTGTTATACGCGCTTATCATGACCCTTTCTGTTATTGCAGCCGTCATTTATTGTCAAAAAAACATGACCTTGGATAGTCAAGTCATAAACAATATTGCCTTTGTCACTTTGGCTTTTGCACAACTATTTCATGTGTTCAATATGTCTTCGGTACATTCAAAACTATTTGTTAATGATGTTACCAAAAACAAATTTGTTTGGCTTGCGCTGTTGATTTGCACGGGTTTTATGGTACTTATTTATGTATTACCCACAATGTACTTGGTTTTGGGCTTAACAAAACTGTCAGTTAATGTATGGGTCGTGTGTATCGTAGCGAGTTTGTTGCCCCTTGTGTTTGTACAGATTTATAAAAGAATTTGGGAAAGGTAAAAATGCGTTTTATACCGCCCTCTCCGGAAGGAGTCCTTTGGACAGTATTTTACAGATAAAACGGATTCAGATTATGAACAATCAAACGAAACTTATTCTTGTAAAAATCATTCATACCATCGTTTGGATTAGTCTTGCGCTGATTGTGTTAGAAGGCATCGTATTGCTCATTTTCAATAAAGTTATTGACTTTTTCGCAATAAAAAAGCCGATTTTCCTTAGGAAAAGCGGCTTTTTTATTGCGAAATACTGAGGGGGGCTATTTTTCAAAAACAAACCCTTTTTCTTTCGCTTGCTCCACAACAGCATCTTGCATGACCTTATCTAATGTCAAATTATCACCTTGTTTTAAGGTTTCTTCGGCTGTAAATGCTGCGATTTTCTTTTCTAAATCTTGAATTTCTTTACGCGCCTCATCACGTTCTTTTCTTAGTTTTTCGATATAAGCTTTGCGTTCAGAAACGGACATTTTTTGCATTTCTTCGGGCAATTCCTCTGTTTTCATATTGGCAATTTTATCGCTGTCTTTTTCTGTGGCATCAACCAAATCCCATGAGTCGTTGCGGTATTGGACTTTTGCTTTGTAGGCAGTGCGTGAAGCGACATTGGCGGAGCCATATTTAGCCGCGTTCATGTCTTGATTCTCTTGACGCACCTTCATTTCTTTGCCTACAGAACCGTAACCGATATACGTTCTGTTGAGTTTGCCATTGAGTTCATTCATCCGATTGTCCCAAGGCGTAATAATATGAATGACTTTGCGGTCTTGTTCGATATTGAGGTATTTGCCTTTGGCGATGTCCGCACCGTCTTTCCAGTGCGTCCGAATACCTTCTTGCCATGGACCACAATGCACTGTATTGATAACGATGTCTTTTTGATTCGCCAATTTACACGTTTCTTTATAGTCTTTTGGTCCTTGGTCAAACGGTTCATTGCCAGCGATGATGATGAGTTTTAAATCCTCGTTGTCGTCCGACCATTTCAAATTACTGACCGCATCGCCAATGACCCAACCGCAGTATTCGCTACCACCCTTAGTTTTTAGAGCAAACAGTTTTTCAGAAATAGCGTCCATATCCCTTGTCAAGCTGTTGACCATGCGGATATAACCTTCGCCCATTTCGAGGTTGTCGTTGCCGTATTCAAAAAGAGCGATTTCGATGTCGGAAGCCTCGTCACCCTTTTTGGCAGATGCCAAACGATTGACCATTTTCCATATTTGAGACTTGGCTTGGTCAATCAATCCGTCCATCGAATTGGAAGTGTCGAGCAACAAAGCAACTTGGATTTTACCTTTTTTCTTATTATTTTGTGAGAATTCCACCGTCTCTTCTTGACCATTAAGGGCTAATGATTTATGAATTGACGTGTCCATACTGAGGGGTAGTAAAGCGAAAAAAAGAGCGATGAGTTTAAGCATGACAGATTGTTTTTAATTGTAAATTAATGTGATTGATAAGGTTGTTTTGAAACCGTTGTTATTTGAAATTAAGATGCTTGGGGTTGAAAAATTCCATACTTATTTCACCGTTAATTTGTTCATACTGTTATCTTTGTCTAAATATTTTAGGTAAACCAATGATTGAGAAACCAAACCAACTTCTTTTTTGTAATGGAAAACAAACAAAAATTAATTGAACAAAAAGAACAATTATACGAGATAAAGAAGCAGTCACTAACATTATCAACTATGTTTGAGGAAGATTTTCTTAAAAGATTAGGTGGTAAAAAAGCCCTTGAAGAGTGGCGAAACCAAATGCTTGATGACATGAATCGGTTGAAAAAAGAAATTCAAGATTTAAATAACAATTAAAATTGAATAAAAACATGAAAGGATATCAATCTTTTTTGAAAAAACATAAATCAGCAAAAACAGAAGCTGAACAATTAGAAATTCTTAAAAACTATCTTTTTGGTCTGTCAAATGAAGATTTTGCAGCATTTTTAAGTATGGGAAACCTTGTTGAAGATGTCCGTTTTATTTTAGCGGAAGGAACGGAAAAAGATAAACGTCAAATCATTGAAACCTTAGGTGATATGGAAGAAATTATATTGAAATCAAATATTCAGTCAGCAAAAGCGGCTTGATACTGAGGGGTGCGAAATAGGGAATTTATGAAATTCCCTATTTCATTCACATATCTATGAGGCTTCATTCTTCGGCAACTTAATACAAAACGTCGTCCCCTTACCCAAAGTTGAATCTTTTACAAAAATTTTCCCACCATGATAATTCTCAATAATCCGCTTGGCGAGTGACAAGCCTAAACCCCAACCCCGTTTTTTAGTTGTAAAACCAGGTTGAAAAACGGTTTTGAACTTATTGTGCGGAATACCTTGCCCTGTGTCGCTGATGTCCACGCACACCCATTGCGGTTCTTCATAAATCGTAGCACTTAAAGTGCCTTTTCCTTCGTCCAACGCATCAATCGCATTGCGTAATAGGTTTTCAACAACCCAATCGAATAGGTGATTGTTCATTTTTACACCTGCGTACTGAGGTGGGGTATCGAGTTTAGGAAAATCAAAAATCACTTTGCGCGGTGCACGTTTTTGCATATAAATACGACAACGTTCAATCGCTTCATACATATTCGTAGGGATTAATTGAGGGTCAGAACCGATTTTAGAAAATCGGTCAGCGACAAGCGTTAGGCGGTCAACATCATGTTGAAGTTCATCAACGACTTCTTGCGTCGCTTCATCGTCTTCATGTGAGGAACGTAAGTGCTCAATCCAGCCTAAAATAGCTGCAATTGGTGTCCCTAATTGATGCGCTGTCTCCTTTGCCATACCGACCCACACACGGTTTTGCTCACTGCGACGAGATGAGCTGAAACCGAGATAACCGAAACCGATGAATAAAGTAATGAGGAAGAATTGAAGAATCGGGTAATATTTCAAAAGTGTTAAAATATTAGAATCGGTGTAATAGAGTTTTCCAAAAATCATGTTGTAATCATCTCTCAATAAAATAGGCTCTCGGTTTTGGCTGATAAGTTCATTGAGATTAAGGGCTGCAAATGCCGAATCTCTTTCTGGTTGATAGCCTGTGGAGTCTATTAAATCGCTGAATCCTTTAATGTCATTAATGTTGTATCGTTCATCTGTCCAAATCATGGGGATGTTCGTTTTTTCAACAGTAAAACTTGTAATAAATTCAGCAACACTCGGTGGCAGACTATCCCATTTTTCAACGGTTGTAAATAACAACTGGGATTGCTTAAATTTCTCTATACGTTTGATCTCTTGTTCTCTCAATTCTTCAACAAGGTAGTTTGTATAAATGACAGACGCTCCCACAATGACCGCTCCGATTATCGCTAAATACCATTTCCACCGTGACTTGCGGCTGTATAGATCGGTTGCATTCCCATTATTAAAAATATTGCTAAAGAAAGATTTAAAAGTATTCACTCTATAAGGTTTAAGATTTTCCAGAAAACGTTTAAACGGCAATAATATGTTTTATGAGTAAAATTCGACAAATTTAACAAATATCTTTTAGTATTGAAATGAAAAAGCCGTTGATACCCCTCTGTATCAACGGCTTTTCGATTTTTGAAAAAGACATTATGCTACTTCAGCCATTGCTTCCGCTACTTCAATCTCATCTTCAATTTCATCTACTTCAAAACGCAGATTATCAACGATAAACTCTTGACGTTCAGGTGTGTTTTTGCCCATATAATAATCCAAAATATGGTCAATATTCATATCATCGGTCATTACAACAGGTTGTAAACGGATGCCTTCACCGATGAAATCTTGAAATTCATGAGGAGAAATTTCACCTAAACCTTTGAATCGAGTGATTTCAGCTTTGCCACGCAACTTCCGAATCGCTTCTTTTTTCTCTTCTTCTGAATAACAATAATAGGTCGTTTTTTTATCTCGCACCCTGAAAAGAGGTGTATTGAGAATAAAAAGATGACCATTTCGGACTAAATCAGGAAAGAATTGAAGGAAAAATGTCAATAATAATAATCGTATGTGCATACCGTCCACATCGGCATCGGTCGCAATAACAACTCGATTGTAACGCAAATACTCAATACCATCTTCAATATTCAAAGCATGTTGCAATAGGTTTAACTCTTCATTTTGATAAACAATTTTCTTAGTCAAACCATAACAATTCAAGGGTTTGCCCCGCAGCGAAAAAACGGCTTGGGTCTCCACATCTCGTGCTTTCGTCAAAGAACCACTCGCAGAGTCCCCCTCAGTAATAAAGACCGAAGTGAGTGCGATTCTATCTTCTTTACCTACAGGCACTTTTTCATTGAGGTGAAAACGGCAATCACGCAGCTTTTTGTTGTGAATATTAGCTTTTTTAGCCCTATCATTTGCCAACTTTTTGATGCCTGCAATTTCCTTTCGCTCACGTTCATTTTGCTCGATGCGTCGTTTGAGCGCTTCGGCCACTTCTTTGTTTTTATGCAAATAATCGTCAAGTGCTTTTTGCAGATAGTCGCCTATAAATTTTCTAACAGAGGGGCCTTC
Organism: Saprospiraceae bacterium; assembly: GCA_043721685.1. Taxonomy (GTDB): domain Bacteria; phylum Bacteroidota; class Bacteroidia; order Chitinophagales; family Saprospiraceae; genus JAAFJT01. The sequence continues at coordinate 11,896 of JAYSQG010000058.1, forward strand.
TGGACCAATATTGAGCGAGCCTAATTTCGTTTTTGTTTGAGATTCAAAAACAGGCTCTTCGACGCGGACAGAAATAGCGGCAATTATCGAAGTCCGAATGTCTTGCGATTCGTATTTTTTACCAAAATGATTCCTAACTGTATCCACAACAGCTTCACGAAATGCTTGTAAATGCGTACCGCCTTGCGTTGTGTATTGACCATTGACAAACGAGTGATGTTGCTCACCATAATGTCGTCCGTGTGTCATAGCGACTTCAATATCTTCTCCTTTCAAGAAAATAATGGGGTATTCGATGTGTTCTTCGCCAATTTTACGGGTTAAAAGGTCGTGCAAACCATTTTTTGAAAAAATGGTTTTGCCATTAAAATTAATTTTTAAACCTGTATTCAAATAAGCATAATTCCACAATTGAGACTCGATGAACTCGGCACGAAATTTATAATTTTTAAAAATCGTCGTATCGGGTTTGAAGTGAATCAAGGTCCCGTTTGGTTCAGTTGATTTACCCAATTTATGATTTTTGGTAATCGCGCCCATGCAAAATTCAGCGACTTTCGTCTCGCCATCACGGAAGGCTTGCACCTTGAAATACTCGGAAAGGGCATTTGCTGCCTTTGTACCAACACCGTTCAAACCCACCGATTTTTTAAAGGCTTTCGAGTCAAATTTGCCCGAAGTATTGATTTGGCTCACCGAATCCACGACTTTTCCAAGCGGAATACCGCGACCAAAATCGCGCACAATGACGATGCCTTCTTCGATTTTGATGTCAATATGCTTGCCATGACCCATGACATATTCGTCAATGGAGTTGTCAATAATTTCTTTCAAAAGGACATAGATACCGTCGTCAGGTGATGTGCCATCGCCTAATTTACCAATGTACATGCCGGGGCGTAGGCGAATATGCTCTTTCCAATCGAGCGTTCTGATATTGTCGTCTTCGTATCTTACTTCTTCATTCATAATTGTAAAATTTATAGCTTTATACTGAGGGGGGGCGGTTTTAGTGATTAAAACAGTTTTCTATTGAAAATTCAAGTGTAAAATTACCAATTTAAAACAAAATCAAGTAATTTTGATAAAAATTTTAAAACAAAGTAAACAAAAAAAAGTATGGATTATCGCAGAATGCCGATTGAAATCGAGTCCCCCGAAGAAATGGGTTACAGTACAATACGTTACAATCTGGCTGAAAGTTCAGTGCGTGACTTGCCTTTTAACGAATTAAACATTGACCTTTCTAACATCGTATTGGCTTATCCAGAACATCGTGGTAGTGTCCCTTTGAGGTCGTTGATACTTGAAAACAGCACAGATTTTACAATTGATGATGTGTTGGTGACAACGGGTGCAGCTATGGCTTTATTTATGATTTCGACGACTTTATTGAGTAAAAATGACCATATTGTTGTCATTCGACCCAATTATGCGACCAATTTGGAAACACCACGAGCCATCGGTTGCGAAATGACGGTTGTAGATTTGGATTTTAATCAAAATTTTGACCTTGATACTGAGGGGGTACTTAGAGCCATAAAATCTAATACTAAACTCATCAGTTTGACGAATCCGCACAATCCAACAGGCAAATTGTATGCGCCAGAAACTATAAAAGTGATTATTGAAATTGCGGAAGCAAAAGGCTGTTATGTACTTGTTGATGAAACGTATCGTGATTTGAATTTTCAAACACCGCTTTTGCCCTATACGGCTTCGTTGTCTGAAAAGGTTATTTCTGTTTGTTCTTTGTCAAAAGCCTTTGGTGCACCGGGCATAAGAATTGGCTGGTTAATTTGTCGAGATAAAGCATTGATAAACACATTATTAGCCGCAAAAGAGCAAATGATTTTAGGTAATGCGATTATCGAAGAAGCCATTGCAGAACATTTGTTGGCACAAAAAACAACGTTTTTAGCACCTATTCATGCACATATACGTGAGAATTTTTCTTTTATGAAATCATGGATGTCCGAGCAGTCGTATTTGGAATGGGTTGAACCACAGGCAGGCGTCGTGTCATTTCCAAGACTGAAAGAGGGTTTTACATATGATAGTTTTAGTGATTTTCAAAATACCTTATATCATGATTATCAAACAGTTGTGGGTTATGGGCATTGGTTTGAACAGTCGGAACGCTATTTCCGTATTGGATTTGGTTATCCGTCAAAAGAGGATTTAAAGCAAGGATTGCATCGCTTGACTTTAAGTTTAGAGAAACATCTTTTGAGAAAAGCATAAAAAAAGCCCCCTCAGTATCGAACCGATGCTGAGGGAGCTTTATCTAATTTTTCAACATTTGTAAATAGGTGAAAATGAGGTGTTTATAAAACTTTTTTGAATGGTAACGCATTGACTCGACGACCAACTTGATAGCCCATACGCACACCTTCCGAACAATCCATACGCCAATGTACGCCCAAATAGATGCGTGAATAAGCGTTTTCTTCGGACATTTCGTAGAAAGAATTGAATGAACGAGGCTTGCCGTTGAAATCGCTGCGCCCCTCGTGACAACGGTCAGTCATGGAGACAGAATAACCGAATACAGAGGTCAAAGCTTCCGCAGCCGCAGCACCAAAAGTTGAGTGTCCACTTGGATAAGCTGGAAAGGATGGCGTTGATCCTAAGAAACCTGTACTTGTCAAACTTGCCACATTCCAGTTTGGATTGATAAATTTATTGATATACGTTATAGGGCGCTCTACATTATACGTATATTTTGAATACCAACAAGCCACAGCCGCATCATTGAGCGACAAACCGACTTTAACCGCAGCCATTATTCCTGTTTCAAGATTTGAATTTTCCATAGCCAAAACTTGATTGCCAATAGCGACCCAACGGGCAGGCGGGCTGAATGTGAATCCTAAAACATCGTCACTCCAAAATTCTGCAATCCATTGATTTTCATGTGTTTGTGGTGTGGTCACTGAATAAACTTCAAGAGCTTGAGCGTAATAAGCAGACGTTTTGTCCTCTGAATAGGGTAGTGGTTGACGCGCCAATTTGTCCTCATCTTTGATGGCAAAAGTCCTCACTTTGCCCCAATAAGGGAACATCGCAGCTTGGTTGCCAGGAGGTGTGACGACCCATTTGCCGATCCCTTTTGGCGGCGTATAGTCTAAAGGGCGCGGGTCAAGGAATTTGTTGTGTCCTTCTCTATCGGTTATTGAAAAATCCCAAACAGCAGTCGCCACAAGCTGACCAAATTCACGGGAACGTTTATAAACTTCAGGGCTGACGCTGTTTGAATACTGAACATTTAAACTGCTTTCAAGCGAAGCGACTTTAAATTGGTCGCTGGCACGTACATTACCAAAAAACTTTTTGAACATCAGGGCATAAGCATTATTGATAACCGTAGGCCAATGGTATTCATTACCTTCTTCGACTTTAGGAATTTCCAATCCTGGGAAACGTGGCGCCAAAGATTGGTAATTAGGCATACCTGGAACAGCAGATTCATAGGCGGCTAAACCGACATAGCCTAACATGCGTGCAGCCGGACAGGGACGGTAAACTTCAGCATACCTTTCAATTTGAAGGAAAAGATCTTGCCATTGTTGAATGACTTGTGAATCGTAGTCTTTAACAAGCTTCGTTGGTTCGGGTATCGCATTATTATCTTTGCCACATGCTGATGTCATCAGCAAAAGAAACATTGGCAATCCAAAACGTAGTAAAAATTTCATCATGGGAAAAGTCACTTTATTTGTTCACGAATTTATTTAAAAAATGGACGTAAAAATTTTGTCATGTTATTTTGAAATAAACAAAAAAAAAACAATTGAAAAAATTGATATGATCGTGTAATAGGTGAGCTTTAATATCGGTGCTGCAAAAATAAGGTAGCTTGGTTAGCCTTGCAACATTAATTTGTTGAAAAGGCATACAAAAATGCATTTTGGTCTAAATTGAAAAGTATTTTGATGATTATAATAAGTTTTTTTTCATTAGGATACCCCCCTCAGTATTTTAAAGGTATCTAAGTACGTTTTTTCTTCCAACGTTTATGGGACCACAACCAGTCTTCTGGCTTTTCGTGAAGAAGCATTTCCAGTCTAGCCATGAAACGTTTTGTCACTTCTTCGTCGGGTAAAGATGCTGGATTTTCGGCAAGTAACTCAAACTTTAATTCATAAAATCCTCGTTTTACACGTTGTATATTCATATAAAAAACGGTGGCATTCAAGGCTCGTGCATATTTATCTGCTCCTGGTGGGCAAGCCGTATCCTGTCCCAAAAAAGTCACCCAATGCGCCTTATCTGACCAAGTGCTTTGATCACTTACAAAGGCATAAGTTGTTGGTTTGTCTTTAAAATCAACAAACGCCTGTGCTGTTTCACCTATTGGAATGAGATGAATATCAAATTTCCCACGCTGTTTTCGTCCATACTTTTCCATATAAACATTAGACAAAGGTTTATAAAAACCCAAAATTGGGCTATTGACAAAAAGCGGGTAAGTAATTACGCCCCATTCCCAATTGCCATAATGCGCGGCTATATGTATGACGCTCTGTCCTTTTGCCGTCACTTCATTGGTTACTGAAGGGTTTGTAAACACATAGCGACGACGAAAATCCGCTTCAGTCATGCTGAAACCTTTGATGCTTTCGACGATAATATCTGCTAAATTTTGATAAGATGCCTTCGCTATTTGCTCTGTTTCTATATCCGACTTTGTCGGAAAAGAATTGTGCAACTGCTTAAATACCACTTCTTTACGGTAGCCAATTACTTTATATAACAACCATGCAAGAAAATTCGAGAGCTTATATAGTGCGCCGAAAGGGATGAGGCTGAAAATGAGAACGATGAAACGGAAAAATAGATAACCTATATATTGCATGATTCGTTTTGTTTCTATGAATAGAAAAATGACTCTTCTAAATTTTTTAGCGGACAAATTTACGATTTTATCTTTTAGAATCGCTTTTATTGTAACAATAGGGCTTGCATTTGGCAATAAATGCAAGCCCTATTGTTAAGTAAATGATTTTCAACGACTACTTTTTAGTAACAACCGCTTCGATTCGCCGATTCTTTGCCCGACCTGTTTCCGAATCGTTGTCAGCTATTGGGTTGGCTTGACCTAAGCCTTCAGATGTCAAACGCTCACTTTCAATACCTCTCGATGATAGGTATGACTTAACGGATGCGGCACGTCCTCTGGACAATTCTTTATTTTCAGCCGCATCGCCACGACTGTCAGTATAGCCGTTTATCTTGATTTGTACTGAGGGGTATGCTTTCAATACTTTTACTAAATCGTCGAGTGCCATTTTTGAACTGTCGGTCAATTCCGTTTTGTATTTTGCAAAAGTGACGTTTTCGAAGATTAATGACTTTGATAAATCGGCACTTGGGTCCGTTATCGTGGTGTATAGCAAATCGAGGAAAGAGCCTGCCTTTACTTTTAGCTCGCTGTCGGTCAATTTCAAGACTTTTTCAGTGGTCGCCGTTGCGGTCGGTAAGGGCGGTAAGTCAGTCTTGGTTGAATCAATTAAAGGCGTAGTCGAGGGTATTTCTGGTAAGGGTGTTTTATGAAGACGCAAATAGTATAAACCGACTATTGCAGCGACTAATAATAAAATCCAAGGCAATAACCGCTTCAAAAGAGGTTTTTCATATGTTGGTGAAAGCGGCTTAGGTATATCTGAAACGGGTCTTTGGGGTAAACTGGGTGTTGGAGAATCCAGTTTTAGTTGTTTTAAACCCAAAACATTTATCAATTCAGAAGGTATGGCATTTTTCAAAAAAGGTATTTGGCTGCCGAGTAAACTGACCAAACTGCTGGCGGTGCGGCTGCTGTCCATATTTTTACTGACGGCACTCAAAAGAAGCGGCGCAGATAAATTGAGTAAACTCGAAGCTGAACTTGGTTTAATACCCGCATGAGTTGCCACCCAATTAACTATGCTGCTCATATTACTACCAAACAATGTATGGGCAATATTGCCGCCATTTTTCAGAAATCCTTGCGTTTCAGTATCGCTATCGAGTAATGTGCTCAATGAATTAAAAATGCTGTAATCATTTCCACTTTTGTTGATTAAGCCAAGTAAATTATCTGCACCACTCAAAGTTGTCGCTTGATTAGCCATGCTGCCCAATACTGAGGGGATTAAAATATCCATTGCTTTTTGGGTAACAGCTTCTTTTTCACCTAATAATCCAGCCACTTTTGCCATTACCCCTTTCCCGATTTGACTTTTTACGAAGTCGAGTAAGTTAATACCCATCATTTTTTACCTATTTTTTTGTTTAACATCAACAGTTTGATTGGGGCAAATATAGACATAGTAAATCAAGTTGCCCTACATTTTTAAGGGTTTATCGATTGACTCAAATCACTTCTCGATTTTTAAACATTTTTTGGGAAAGAGGTTTTAAATAAAAAAGGCTTCTTGTTGTTTGCTTTCAAGTGTTTTTTAAGTTAATTTTTTAAAAAAATACTTGAAAGCAAACAACAAGAAGCCTTTGGTAGTCCTGAATACTGAGGGGTGTTAATTACACATCAACAATGGTGTCAGCATAAGTATCTGATTTTTTTCTCTTTTCGCCATGAATGCCAAAACCGATGCCACCTTCGCCTACACCTTGTGCAACGCCCGCTTGGAAACCCGCTTCAACATGGTGACAACTTGCACAAGAATAGGTTTCGATGGATTCTATCTTTTTTGGATTTCGACCAATGCACGTTTCGTGAAATAGCAGCCTGCCAAGCTCTACTTTTTCAGTCGTTATTGGGTTCTTTGGGTCTTGTGGGATTTGAGAAAAATCACCTGCTTCAGGTAACTTAAAAAATGCAGTGCCTTTGCCACCAGATGCACCTTGTAGTAATTTCGTTAATTGACCGTTTAAAAAGCAGTTTTTAAAGCTACAAAAACATTTCGCCCATCTGAACTCCAAATACCTAGACCTGGATAGCCTGCTGGTCGTTTTGTAAAATATTGTTTGTCAAAAATATTATTCATACCAAAATTGAGCCGTAATGAGCGATTTAGACGATAACTTATGGCTAAATCCATGAGCGTATAAGCGGGAACATAGCCTTTTGCGCCATTGCTCGATGGCCTGACTGTGTTCAAAGCATCAGAAAAACTGCCGTTTACATACGTCAATTGAGTAGAAAAAGTTAACCTCTGAAATGCCAATTTAATACCATTCCGACTAATCCAAGTTGGTACAGCTTCTAATTTGTGACCTGTTATATCTGTATTGTTATTACCTAAAATGACATTGCCTTTTTTGTAAAAAGCATCAAAATACGAAGTGGATGTAAATGCAGAAATAACGGCGTGATTACTGAGGGGGTATTGATATTCAGTATAAAGCTCAACGCCACGAGTCAACGAATTGCCTGTATTAGTCTTGTAAATCAATGACTTACCTGTTCCATCGTCAATGATGACAGAACCTAAGCGGTTCATATAGAGAATTTGAAATAAAGTTAAACTATAATGCCAACGAGTCCGCACTTTGCCTTGCAATCCGATTTCAGCGTTGTAACCATAAGCATCCTTTAGGTTCGAATCCGTTTTATTGATGGCAGATGGTGGTATAATATCGGCAAAAATAACAGGACGATAGGATTGAGAAAATCCACCAAACAACCTATTCTGCTTGTCCAAATTGTATTGAACAGATGCACCCAAAAGCGAAAATTGTGCTTTATACTGAGGGGGGTATTTTCAGGTGTCAAATAGTTGATTGTACCCCTTTAAAAGGCTGTTTAAGAAATCAAAAAATCAAACAAAATCAGGGGGAGAATAGGGGGGAGAAAGATAAACAACTGGCATTATATGCTTGAAAAAAGGGCATAAAGCTGCTTTTTTTATATCTTTTGAATGAAAAGTAAGGGTATAAATCGGGAGATTCATATAGTCTTTTAAAAACGTTTTAAGCATCTGCTTTGTCGGTTGATTGTGCGATGCTTTTCCGTCTATGACGTTTTGATTGAGGTAGTCATTCAGTTGGGACATCAATTGGTCTTGATGAAAATTATTGAGGCAGTAGAGTTCGAGCGAGTCGTTTTTGATGCGTTTTTTGACAAAATTGTAGGCTTGACCTTCATAAAAAAATGAGCCGTCCACGTATTCAAAATCACGGTCTTCAATATCGGCATAAGCCGAAACGAGCATTTTGATGACTTTAAAAGAAGACGCAGGTATTTCCTCAATCGCTATACGATGCGCTTGAATTTGCTGATAACCAAACAGCAAATAGTAGCCGAAGGCATTGAACAGCAACATCAAAAGGAAGGAAATAGCCGCAATTTTTCTTAGCAAAATAGATTTACATTTTTTATTAATTACAAAAATAGCCCGATTTTACTAAAATCTTAGCAAATTGAGATCAAAACTTATCTTAACTTTTTACCCCCTCAGTATTCAGTCCTTTACGTCCCCACCAAATCGCTAAGGAGAACCCCGTCATCAAATCCCAAATGCCATACCATGCGGCGACTAATGCCATGCCACCTAAACCGTCGAAAAAATTGAATATGATAATCAATGCCAAAGTGACGTTGTGGATGCCTGTTTCAAAGGTGAGGGCGCGGCAATCGGCTTCGCTCAATTTGTTTATTTTACCATTGTAATAGCCAATAGCATAAGCTAAAGCGTTGAGAATCAAAACAATAAAAAAGACTTCGCCTGTGTAGTTGGCAATGTTTTCTAAATTTGAACCGATTGCGCCGAATATCAAACCAAAAAACATAATGAGTGATAGTATCTTAAATGGCTTGCGTATAAGGTTGGCAAAATCAGGAAAACGGCTATTAATAAACATTCCTATCGCCAAAGGTGTCAAAATAAGTCCACCGACAATGGCTATCATATCGAGTGGGTTAATGGTAACATCACGTTGCAAACTTGCCATATTGGGAATGACTTTAGAACCTAACCATATATATAGTGGCATCGTAACGATACACACAAGGACCGAAACCGAGGTTGTTGTTATCGCCAAAGCAGTATTGCCGCGAGCCAAATGCGTCGTGTAATTGGAATTATTGCCGCCTGGACAGGCTGAAATGGCAATCATGCCCAAAGCTACTGAGGGGGGGGGATTGAAGATAAAAACCAGCGCAATGGTCATTAAAGGCAAAATAATGAGTTGCCCAAACATACCGACAATGGCAGGTTTAGGGTTTTTCCATAACATCTCAAAATCATCTTTGCGGATGTCAAGGGCAATGCTGAACATCAATAATGCTAAAATGGCATTGAGAACCAATAGGTTCTCTGGGTTGAAGTTGATTTGGATGCTATCAACTGAATTCATAGTTTTCCTTTTTTAGTAAAATATTTTCAATTATTTTTAATTTCGGAAAGTTAGCAAGTTTCGTTTAAACTTGAAATTATAATTTTACATTTTCAAAAAGACCTCAAAATACTGAGGGGGTAGCAAATTCATCATTCATAACTCATAATTTATCATGGATACACATCTTCATCACAAGCCCGATTATGACCCGCATCATCACCATGAGGCGCATTTTCAAAGTTCAGAACTTCTGTCCGATGTCGTTATCGGCATGAGCGATGGTTTGACTGTGCCGTTTGCCCTTGCTGCGGGGTTGAGTGGGGCTGTTTCTAATACACATATAATATTGACTGCTGGTATTGCAGAGATTATTGCAGGTTCAATTGCCATGGGTTTGGGTGGTTTTTTGTCTGGAAAAACGGAAATAGATCACTATAATTCGGAATTGAAAAGGGAATATGAAGAAACGCATCTTTATCCCGAAAAGGAAAAAGCAGAAGTACGTGAGGTTTTTGCGGAATACGGTTTGAGTGAAGAGTTGCAAACTTTGGCTGCCGAAGAACTGGCAAAAGACCGCGATAAATGGGTTAACTTTATGATGCGTTTTGAATTGGGTTTAGAAAAACCGAATGAAAAACGGGCACGACAAGCGGCTTTTAATATCGGTTTTTCTTATATTGTTGGTGGTTTTGTGCCACTTTGCCCTTATTTTTTCTTCGATGTAGCTCAAACAGCGTTGATGTGGTCGGTTGTTGTGACGTTAGCTGCTTTAACGATTTTCGGCTATTTGAAAAGCCGAGTCATTGGTCAACCACCTTTCAAAGGTGCCATGCAAACGGCTCTGATTGGTGCTTTGGCAGCGGCAACAGCTTATATGGTGGCAAAGGCATTTCAAGGGTTTGAATAATGGTGAATGAGTAATGGTGAATGGTGAATAATTTAATGGTGAATTGCAAAACATTGAAAATTAATGCCTTATATTCACCATTCACCATTCACCACTATACGCCAAATTGTCTTAAATGATGGTCAATGTGCATATACGCCAAGCGACCGTACTCTTGTTTTGTGAACTTGCCAAAACGGGGATGCGAAACGAGCTCTTGTTCGCGGAGTAAGGCAAAGGCTAAAAGAACGTTTTTCAACAAATACTTGTCATTTTCAAAATTTGTGGGCGGTGTGCCGTGTCCTTTTGATGGGTCAATTTCAAGGACGGTGGGCATGGAACGCGGCAATTTATCAAGCCGCATGATCCACCATTTCATAAAATTTTGATACAAATATGAATGCCGACGTTTGGTTGGTATGTCGCCTACCATCATCCGAAAATAGTCTGCGGCATGACACAACATCGAATTAACGTTCATTTTACCCCATTTAGCACGGCTTCGAGGTGTCAATTTATCCACTCTATCAAGTATATCTGCGAGGTCTTTTGCTGTTATTAAATTATGCATATCTATGTAAATATTTCAAAAACGAATCATCAAGACTTTGGCTTCACCTATTTTTTTTACAGAGACAATATACAAACGTGTATAATCGCTTTCTGAAAACTCTTTTTCTTGCTCGGTATCTGTCAAAATATTAACCAATTTGTGGACGGTATTGGAGTGTCCAACAACGAGGATTTTTCCTTTTTTATCCACTAAACTACTCAATAATTCTTTTTGTTTTTTAGGGTCATAAATTTCGACAGGTAGGTGTTTGCTTTTGGCAGTTGGTGCAGCTGTATTTTTTGTACGAGGTGTATTTGTAGAATAAACACTGTTGATTTTTACTTTTTTGAGCATCTTTTGCAATGCCTTAGCTCTACCACGTCCGATTGGGTTCAAGTCAGCATTTGAGCCTCCTGTTGTATCTTTTTCTGAATGACGGATAATGAAAAAAACAGACCCCTCAGTATCCGAGTAGTTTTCAATCGTTTGGATTTGACCATCGGGCATAGTAATAATGCCTTGCGAATTGATTTTAGGCAATGGTTTTGTATACCGAACGGTCGTTTGACTTTGGACACCAAACGATGTTAAAGAAAGTAGGGTATAAAAAAAGAGCTTTTTCATAAAGTATTGTTTTTCAATATTTTAATTATTCTTTAAATTTAATTTTTATGACTGCAAAATAAAATTTAGTAATCATAAAAAAGAGTATGTCTGCATCAGAATACAAAATAACTAAAAATGCTCAGTTAGAAAACAAAAATGGTTCATCAAATACATTTTGATGAACCATTTTTGTTTTCTAAAAATAAAGTCTGATATAAAAGTTACATTTATTATGCAGTAACAAGAGACGTTTTATTAGCAGATTTTGTCATTTCTGGCGCTACTTCAATCGCTTTAGCTGCGCGAAACGCGGCATCAGCTTCAGTCCTCTTGCCAGCTTTTTCGAGTGTGAGCGCATACGTTTCCCAAGCCTTACGACGATGTACAAAGTTAGGGTCACTAGGTTTGAAAGAGCGTTTTGTCACTAATTTTAGCTCAAAAATAGCTTCATCCAATTGACCTTTTTCTAAATGATACTCACCTTTGATGCGGCGGGCTACCCAAAATACAGGTTGATAAGGCACTGCATTTTTGACAGCTAAATCCAAATCATCCAATGCATCCTCCATATCCCCTAATTGACGCTTAATAATAGCACGACCAATAAGGGCTTCAGAATTTATATTCAAACTGATACTTTTTGTAAAGTCCAAAATAGCTTCTTCCAGACGACCCAAACGATGATTCGCTACTCCGCGGCGTTCATAAGCTTGTTCGTAACCTTCATATTTTTCGATTGCTTTTGTCAATAACTCGATTGCTTTCTCTTCTTTACCTGATTTACGAAGCAATGTAGCGCCACGAGTATATTGAGTTGTTGCATATTTATCGCCTTGAGGCATGATAATGGCTTCATGTAGCAGTTGTTTTCCTTCTGGGTGTAATACCCATATATGCATAACACCAGCTACGGCATAAGTCCGCAATTCATTGAATAAATTAATAGTATTTTTCCACGTTTTTTCATTGTTAATTTCAAATAAAGTGCGTGGAACGGTGATAGCCATCTCTTCTTCTGAAAAATGTTCTTCTCCTTTCAAGATAATATCATTTTTGTAATATTGCTCTAATCGGCGAGTATATTGTTCCAGCATCATATCATAGCTTTTTTGCGTACCGAACGCAAGCCGACCTTTGATAATGACCTTAATTGTAGTATTCATAATTTCTACTGTTTTTTTGATGCTTTTCATTATTTTGGCACAAAGTATATTATATGCTGCTCTGTATCAGCTTTTTCCGAATTACGTGAATCACTCAATTCTTGTTTTGAGTGGTGCGTAGGATGTGTGGTTAAAGTGTCGTATTATTAAAACTTGGTTAAAGTTTATAGCTAAGTGGCACGACAAGGACAAAAATTTTAATGAAGTCGCAGAAATGTTCTTACTGCGTAGTCTGCAAATTTGCTGTTCTCATAGTTATGTCGTCGAAATTCGAAGATTTTGACGATTCGTAAGTATTTATTTATTAACGAACTTAGGAATTTTTCCAAGAATGTGGGATGACAAAGGTACACCAAAATAGTTAAGTAGACAACCTTTGTCTAAACATTTTTATTTGTAGGAGCATTTTTTTTTTAATATTCAATTTAAAAACGCTTTTATTTATAAACGATATATCGTATTGATTTTGTTTCAAAAAATTTAAAAAAAATTAACAATAATTTTATTAACTATTAATATGGCGTTTTTCATTGAATTCAACATATAGTGTATATGGTAATATATTCAAAAAAAAAAATTTAAAAAAAAGTATTTTTTCTTTACCGCCCCTTTTTGAAGGAAAGACTCCTATATAACTAATTTTCGTTTCCTACCGTCGGCGAGGTTTAAAACCTCGCCGA
>JAYSQG010000059.1:0-16193 GCA_043721685.1 Saprospiraceae bacterium
CAAGCAGCATAGATTTTAAGATAAAAGACGATAAGATAATGTCCTTTAAAACAAAAGATATATCGTTGATTTTCAATGAGATAGACATCAAACTGACCATCATCGAAAACCTCGATGAATTGTTTAATAATCTCATTCTGAAAGGCGACGACCACCCCGATGTGCTTGATGAACGCATACCTTATTGGGCTGAACTTTGGGCTTCCGCTTTGGCAATGAGTTGGTATTTGGTTGAAAATCAACAGCTTATAACGCCCAATGTAAAAGTAACAGAAATAGGTTGTGGTTTAGGATTACCATCCATCATAGCAGGGAAATTGGGGGCAGAAGTCTGTTTGACCGATTATGACACCGACGCTCTGGATTTTGCAAAACTGAATTGGGAACAAAATTTACCGAATAAAAAAGCCCGTTTTGAACAACTCGATTGGCGAAATCCAGACCCCTCAGTATCAGCTGACCTTTTATTGGCTTCTGATGTGGCTTATGAAAAACGCGCTTTTGAGCCACTTTTGAACGCTTTTTCAACCTTATTGAAGCCTAACGGAACGATTTTGATAACAGAACCGAACCGCCCTGTGTCAACAACCTTTTTTTCTAATCTGCATACCGTGCTTGCATCCCGAAGCATCGAAGAGGCGTATGCTGTGAAGAAAGAGCAACGCTCGATTGAATTGAGAGGGCATACGTTTTCTATCAATATTTATGAGGTCAAAAGATTGGATAAATCATTTGTCAATGATTAGATCAATGGCAAACGACTGTTGATTATCAATTGTTTATCTCCAAAAGCAACCGTAACTCCGTCGCGTCTTTCGCCTTCATTTTACCGCTTAAAATCAATCGCAACTCACGCCTACGTGCGGCTCCGTCATACTGTTCCGATTCCTCTTTTGAAAGGGCAATAACGGGAGGTACTTCTTTTGGCTTATTATTGGCATCATCAAGGGCAACAAAAGTCAAGTAGGCATGATTGCAACGTCGTGGGTTACCGCCTTTCATATCAGAAGCAAAAACCTCAACAAAAATCTCAACTGACGTATTAAAAGCCCTTGTGACAACGGCTTCTAAAGTAACAATATCGCCTTGAGATATGGGTTTTTGAAACGAAACGTGGTCAACTGACACCGTGACCACCTGCGATTGACAGTGCTTACCTGCACATATTGCCGCCACAATATCCATCCATTTCATCAAATTGCCGCCCATGAGGTTGCCCATGGGGTTGGTGTCGTTGGGCATGACCATTTCGGTCATTATGGTTTTGGATTCACTAATTTTTTTTCCTTGAATCATAAATGAGTTACGTGTTGTTCGAGTTGTGTTATTGCGTTTCTGAAATGTGAATAATTTCTTAAACACATGATTGTCAAATAATTACATTCTGTTATCTAAAATACTGAGGGGGCTAACGAATCATCACACCCCGCCTATCTAAAAATGGAATCATCGTAAAATGTGCTTTGTCAATTGCACCGACGACAAACACATATTTTTTGTCGTAAAGTTGACCATCGTAAGAAAAACTCACCCAATACTCATGCGACAACCAAAATAATTCCTTTGGAATCGGCTCAACTTGTATCAATTGCATCGGTCCGACTTCTTCAAAAAAATGGCGTAATGTCGTTGTTTGACGTTTTTCGCCCGTTTCGTCTTCGCCATAGCCGCGCGAAACGACCATGACGTTGCGAATGGCTTCTTCCTTGAAATTGATAAGAAAGCACTCCCACAAATCATCGTCGCCGAAAGCGGGTGGCACGACGACCATTGCCATATCTTCAACTTTTAGTTCTGGAATATCTTTTTTCATGTTAGATTTTTTTTGAACACAGATTCGACTGATTTACACAGATTTACACTGATTTACACTGATTTTTTTAGGTTCTTAAAGAATGACAAGAAAAAAATCTGTGTAAATCTGTGTAAATCAGTCGAATCTGTGTTCTATTTCAAACAAATTCAAACCCAAAAACATCTATAAAATGCCTTTTGAGTTTATCTTTTACCTCATTAACGTCAATTACTCTGCCAAGTTCATAAGCCAAGGAAGTAACCGTTTTATCTTCATCTTCAATGCCGCAAGGGACAATATTATTGTAATATTTCAAATCTGTATTGACATTAAACGCAAAGCCATGCATCGTTACCCAACGACTTAAATGCACGCCAATGGCGCAAATTTTGCGTTTTTTATCGGTTTTTACTGAGGGGGGGCGTTCGCCTGTTTCGTGGGTGTTTCCTTCAACCCAAACGCCTGTATATTCTTTAATGCGATACCCTGTCAAACCATATTCGGCAATGGTGCGAATAATCACTTCTTCGAGTGCACGGACATAACGATGCACATCTGTGAAAAAACATTCCATATCAAAAATAGGGTAGCCTGTGATTTGCCCTGCGCCATGATAAGTGATGTCGCCGCCGCGATTGATTTTAAAAAACTCAATATTTTGCGCTGCTAGTTGCTCTTCATTCAACAATAAATGGTCAACTGAACCGCTTTTTCCTAAGGTATAAACGTGGTTGTGTTCACAAAAAAGGAGGTAGCTCTGTTGTTCAGAAATCAAGTTTTCTTGGAAAGATACTGAGGGGGTGGCTTCTAAGTTTTTGATAGTCAATTTGTTATCAATAACCTGTTTCAAAATTTGAAACTGATAATCCCACGCTTTGTGGTAGGAAATTCGACCTAAATCTTGAAAAATGACTTTGGGCAGCATTTTATTTTTTTGCGCAAAGATAAGTCTTTGAATATCGAATATCGAACAAGAGAAGTAGAATGTTGAAGTAAAGTATGGCGCTGACACACCAAGATTCGATATTCTTTGGTCAATATTCGTTATTCCAATGGCTGTTGGACTAATAAACGGAACTTTTTAGCAAAAGCCAAGCATTATGCGGTTTATGAAGTATAACTTTGTCCCAATTCACTATTAAGATAAAATAAAATGATAAAATTTATTTTGCAAAGCCATTGAAAATCAGCGTTTTGCAAATTCATCATTCATCATTTATCATTCATCATTTCCAAAGGTCTTTCCATCAATATAAAATAATTTGCCTCATGTTCAATATTAATCTTAAAACCATCAGTTGGCACCTCATTTTTTGGGTTTGTCTTTTCGTGTATGAATGGCTTCCCAGCAGCAGCATTCACGATTGTTATCAAGTGGCATTCAATGCGGCTATACTCAATGTGCCAATCATCATGGTTGCCACGTATTTCAATATTTTTGTCACTGTCGAGCGTTTTTTATTGAAAAAAAAATATGGTTTGTTTGCGTTTTGCTTAGGGGCAAGTATTTTAGTATTTGGGCTATTACGCCGTATCGTCAATTTTTACTTTGTTTTAAAGGTGCTCTATCCTGAAAAGGCAACGAATTTGTACTTTATACCCAAATTGACGATAGATACAGTCAATGTTCACCTTTTTGTAGGTTTGGGTATTATGATTTATTCTATACGTAATTGGGCTGAACAGCGTCGAATCAATGAAGAGTTGATGAAAGAAAAAGTGGCTGCCGAATTGTCATTGCTGAAATCGCAAGTGCAGCCACATTTCATTTTCAATACTTTGAACAATATATATATGTTGTCGCTGAAAAATTCGCCTCAAACGAGCGATATGATTTACCGCCTCTCGGCTTTGTTGAGCTATATGCTGTACGATACAAAACGCCAATATATTGAGATTGAAAAAGAAATAGATTATGTGAAAAATTATATCAATCTTGAAAAAATCCGTCATGGCGAGCGTCTTGATGTACAATTGAATGTCTTTAACAATGTTCGGGGAGTGAAAGTGACACCTTTATTATTTCTACCTTTGGTCGAAAATGCCTTCAAACACGGTGTTAGCAATGCTGTTGAAGATTCGTGGATACATATTGATATCTCTCTCAAAAAGAATGTTTTGGTTTTTAAGATAGAAAATAGTGTTATCAAAGAAAAAAATGTCTCAAATAGTTTTGGCAATGGCATAGGTTTAGAAAACTTGAAACGTCGCCTTGAAATATTGTATCCGAATCGGCATGAATTGAAGGCCATGAATGATGATTGTTCTTATTTAGCCACTTTAAAAATTCATTTTGATACAATTACTGAGGGGGGGATGCCGAACAAAAAAGTTAGAATTCCAAAAGAAAAAACGGAATTAACTGGTCAAACGCTTTTCGCCGTTAAGAATTTATTTGTATTTTTGAAATTCTAAAAAAGTTATGAGTTATGAATTATGAGTTATGAATTTTTGCGAATTCATAACTCATAATTCATAACTCATAACTTCAAAAACAACTTTTGCTATGAAAATAAAATGTCTTGTTGTTGACGATGAACCTCTGGCAGCCGAACTGGTTTCCACACACATCGCTAAAACGCCTGGGTTGGAGCTGGTGGGTACTTGTGGCAATGCCATCGAAGCCTTTTCCATTTTGCAGCGCGAACCGATTGACCTTCTTTTTTTAGACATTCAAATGCCTCGTATGACGGGCTGGGAATTGCTCCGAAACTTGCCAACCAAGCCTTATGTGGTGATTACAACGGCTTACCGTGAGTATGCACTCGATGGTTACGAATTCGATGTATTAGATTTTTTATTAAAACCCATTACGCAAGAACGCTTTATGAAAGCGGTTGATAAATTTCATCTGCGTAAATCTATGCCGATTGAAGTACCCCCCTCAGTAGGAGACAGCTACGAGCAGGCGTATAAGTACTTCAAAGTCAATAGAGAAATGAAAAAGGTTTTCTTGAAAGACATACTTTATATCGAAAGTCTTAAAGATTATGTGCGCATCAAAACGGATAAAGAATCGCTCATTACTTATCAACGGATCAGTTATTTGGAAGAAAAATTGCCTGAAGATAAGTTTTTACGGGTGCATAAATCGTTCATAGTTGCTGTGGATAAAATCGCTGCTTTGGGTGCTAATACAGTGAAAATCAAGGATAAAGAGATACCCATTGGTCGTAATTACAAAATGAATGTGACGAAATTGACTTCTGCGGGGCAATGATTTGTTTTGCCCTAACGACCATTTCACTTTCGGATATTTGGGCAAACATATTGCCCAAATATCCGATATACTAAAAATAATTCCCAAAAAAATATCACCTTTGTATGGAATATTAAAACACGTCGCATCATAATAGCAACGAGCTACTGATAGACGTTTAGAGAAGTACACAATTTTAATCATTACATAAAAATACTCATTTAATAGTCAGTAACGAAAACCGATTTACAACAGCCAATTCTTACCAAAATCGTTTAATTATTATTATTTTTTAACTAAAAAAAGAGAAAAATACTGAGGGGTGTCTTTTGACCTCAATCGGTATGTTTTGTCTCAATGGTTTGACTATCAGTCAACTACACAAACCGAACTTTAAAGTATGAAAAAAACGAACAAACTTTGGACTGTTGTTTTCCTTTTTGTTATTCAAGTGTTACAGGCGCAACCTGAGTTGCGACGTATTGCTTATCTCATAGGCAATTCCGTTTACGAAGACGACACTGAACTCTACAATCCCGTCAACGACGCCTACGATTTGGGGCACAATCTAAGAGATTTGGGCTTCGAAGTGCATCAATTTGAAAACGTCAATCGAGCTGATTTTCAACGTGTTTTGAATGTATATGGCAGAGATTTGAGTAAAGACCCGGAGCATACGGTCGGACTATTTTTCTATGCAGGTCATGCCATGCAAATTGATGGACGTAATTTTTTGATGCCGACGGATGCCACAGATTTTGAAGACGCGGACGAGGCTGAAGAGGTGTGTATTACGCTCGATTCGATACTGGAAACGCTTAATAAGGCACATAACACGATGAATATCGTCGTTTTAGATGCTTGTCGCAACAACCCTTTTCGGTTTGACAATGGATATGTTACTAAACGCGATATATCTGGTTTGGCTGCCGTCGAAGCACCCGTTGGTACTTTGATTGCTTACTCGACATCGCCTGGCAGCGTTGCCCTTGATGGCGATGGTTTGAACGGACTTTACACGCAGGAATTGATAAAAGCGATTCATATACCTGATTTAACAATAGAACAAGTGTTCAAAAAAGTCCGAACACAGGTAAAAGAAATCAGCGATGGCGAGCAAATTCCTTGGGAAAATTCGTCTTTAGAATCTGAATTTTATTTCAAGCGTAATCCACAAGTGATGGTTACTGCGAAAGGTGTTTATTTGGCATCTACTAACGAAAATTTGCCTTTGCCCGAGCGTTATGCCCGTGATATGTGTGGGTGTATGACAGGTTTGGTGACATTGGTAGAAAAAATAGATATGATGCCGAGCCAATTGGCACCTGAAACGGCTCGACGTTTAGCAGAAGATAAAGAAACAGCTATTGAACAAAGCGAACGCTGCATAAAAACAGCAACTCAGGATTATTTGAAACGTGTCACACCTGAAATTGACCGCCAAACGATGAACACCTTGGAGCGTATTTGCCCTAAAGTTCATCAGTTTTTGATGTCTCGACAATAGATAATTGATTCATTTTTATTGTTTTACGTATCGTGATTTGTCAAATTCACGACACACTCCTTATGCTCTGAATACACTAAAAAATACTTCAAACAATCCTGTTTGACAAAACTTACACCAAACCTAACTCTTAGAACCCTTATTTTTTCAAAACGATGGGAGCCATTTTTTTTACAATAGAGGCTTCTTGATAAACCGAACAATCATGAATGTTTTCAGATTGACTAAGCGCAGCGTAGTCTCAAACTCGTCGTATTCAAAATCGAAAAACAAGAAGAAATCATCAGTTTCGGAGCATTTTTTCACACCTTTTTTCTCAAAAAAAGGACGCTCTTTTTATGGTTTTTTCAAAACGTCTTCACAGATTTATTCTTCATGGCGGGAGGATTGGAAGCCGTGGCTGATATCGTTTTGGATAGCATTGAGAGGGAAAACGTCCCCTACCTTTTGGCTCCTACGTGATACAGTTGGGATACTTACAACCCATGTAAAGGCAACGGTATTGCCGTTTTTATGGTGTGTGCGTTATGAAATGGGGTTGCTTTCTAACCGAATTACAACCCATTTACTGCCTTTTTTGAACCACATTCGTCTTAAAATAATAGCGTTTTTGGTTTTATTACAGTTGTGGCTGTCGCCTATTTCAAAACCTATAAATAGGAAATTAGGAAAATTGAGGGCAAATACGGTTAAGGCATTAGCTCCTGCTTTAGTGCCAATCAACAATAGAATAGGCGTGATAGTAAGCCATACGCAAGTGGCATTATTGCCTATTTCAGTTCCGATTAACAATAAATTAGCGATTTATACCCCCTCAGTAAAAAAGCATTTTAAGCGTAAAAAAGAGGCTTTTTTCTCTTTTTTTCTAGCATTTTGGCAATTAATAAAAAGGCAATCGCTTGCCACAAATTTTATAGGTTTATTGATTATTGTTATATGTAGTTTGGCTTATGTCAAAAGAAAAGAAAACATTTTGCAACATCAAGTCAAATACGGTTTTAGTTTTAAGGACTATCATGTGAACGAAAATGAGATGAAAAAAGGCGATGCAGTTTATACCATGCTTATAAAATTAGGTTTGACTTATCGTCAAACGGACAGCCTTTTGGCAGTGGTTAAATCGAGTTATGATTTTGAAAAAATACAAATCGGCAAACCTTACACGACTTTAATCAGCAAAGGCTTGCAAAATGGCACAGCTTATTTAGTTATTGAAACCGATCCAAAACGTTATTTCGTTTTCGATTTGGCGACCCCCTCAGTAAAAGAGGTCAAACGCGCCGTTTCCGTCAGTGAATTTCAGAAAGGCGGTATGATTCGGGAAACGCTTTACAAGTCGCTTGTTGAAAGTGGCATCAGTCACACGTTAATTGAAATGGTACAAGAAGCTTTGGAAAATAAAATTGACATAAAACAATGTACTGACGGTGAAGAGTACAAGTTGATTTGGGAAGAAGAGCTGATTGAAGGGCAGTCTGTGGGTATTGAAAAACTGACATGCGTTTATTTCAGAGGTCTAAGCCTTCCAAAACCTATCCATCTTTTTTATTATAACAACGGTTTAGCAAGCGGTTGGTACGACAAAGAAGGCTTGCCTACGCGTGGAGGTTTTCTGAGTGAACCTGTTACGAACAGTACAATCACATCTCGGTTTAGTTGGCATCGGAAGCACCCGATTTTAGGCTATCGCCGTCCGCATCTCGGAACGGACTATGCCGCCCCACGAGGTACACCGATTATGTCGGTTGCCGATGGGGTAGTTGAAGAAGCAAAGTTCCGCTTGGGCAATGGGCGATATGTTAAAATAAGACACAATCCGCCTTATGAAACTGAATATTTACACATGAGTCGCTTTGCAGAAGGTATTGAACGAGGTGCGCCTGTCAAAAGAAAGGAAATCATCGGTTATGTTGGCACGTCGGGTCTGACAACTGGTCCACACGTTTGTTTTCGTCTTTGGAAAAGTGGAAAAGCGATTGACCCTTTGTCAGAACTTCATTTTACAGAAGCGGATAATGTTCAATTTCAAAAAATGGTAAAGGAAAAGATGGCGCAATTGGATAAGATAGCTATGTTGAATTATAGTTATTGACATTTTTGAGACATACACGTATCGGATACTATTGAAGTATTCGATACGTGTAAGGTATTTGTTTTCAGATATTTATGAACAAATTTTTTTAAAAGCTCAATCTAAACATTATGGAAAATTACTTAAAACGGCTGTTTACAGCCCTACTATTGCTATGCCTTGTGGTAACCTTACCCGCTCAAAAAACCATAAACAATCCTGACGAAATATTTGTAGATACATCAGGTAATTATGCTGTCCATTATCAGCCGCAAAACATCCAGAATAAAAGCGGTAAAATCGAGAAAGACTTCGTGGATGTCGTTGTAGATGCCGCAATTGAAGGATGGGACGCCATTTTTGAGAAAGACCGTCCGAAGGTGATTTATAATGCTTTTGATATTGGTGTGGACACAATTTTTGAAAAAGAAAAGCCCATTTCACCTGCTTTGTTATCTATGAAAAATCGGGTTATTCCAAAGGTGGTAGAAGCACCGATGCCTGTTTTCGAGAAGCAAGAAATGACTGTAAAATTCGAAAACGGTCAGTTTGTTCCGATTGCGTCTAAAAAAGATTCAGTTGAAAAGGTCGGCAAGAGCGTTATTGAATCCACATTCAAAATGGATGTTGTTGATATTGATGAATTAGACCTTAATTTCTTCAAAAGTAATTCTTTTGTTTACAATAACGAGGTTTATCATAGGGTGTCAAAGGAAGAATTTGAAAGTGAGGAATATAAGAAGCCGCGCATCAAAACACCCTCCCGCCCCAAAGGGGAGCTTGCACCAAAGACCCCCTCAGTAAAAGAGGTGAAAATAACATCAAACGAGCATTTTGTTGATTTGTATGAAGATGCAGCCCTCGACGGAGAAAGGTATGGTGTGCCTTATTCAATAACGATGGCTCAAGGCATTTTGGAAAGTCGTGGCGGTCGGTCACGTATGGCTATCGCACTTAACAATCTATTTGGTATAAAATGCAACGGTGGTAGATGTCAAAAAAACGGATGCAATCATGGTTACTACACAGACGACAGAAAAGATGAAACGTTTGAGCGTTACCCTTCTTACGAAGCCTCGTTCAAGCGCCACATTAAATTTTTTCTCGATAATGATAGGTACAATAAATGCCTTTCATGCGGTACAAACGACACGGAATGTTGGTTGTATCGTTTGCAAAAGAGTGGTTATGCAACGGATAAGATGTATGACTACAAATTGGCTGAAATCATAAACCGCTATAAACTGACGACAAAGCCTGTTCGTTATGATAGAAAAAAAGTAGCCGAACGCCTTAGAGTTAACCAATAAAGAACGAAAATAGGAAAGACTGATAGAATTGAGCAGTTTATAGGTATTGGATATTAAATCAATATGCTGTCAATATGTTGCGTTTATGTTTAAATAAAATATTTTAAATATAGACAAGACGCTTTGAAAACATATTGATTTAATATCCAATTGTTATTTTTTTTCCAACAAACTAACTTTTTTTGTAATTGAGAAATAATGACTACTTTGTGACCGCAAAATACAAACGATAACGAAGCATATCAATTTTAGACCAACACTTCCAGTAGCATCTTTCTTGCTAAAATTCCTTTTTCACCATCGCCTCATCGCCTCCCAACTCGGAGATGTTGGTCTAAACGTATGACAAACTCTATGAAAAAAGTCTTTACAATCGTCCTGATTGGCTGTTTATCACAGTCTATGCAAGCTCAGTTTTTTGTTGAAGTCGGTGCCAATGCACAAGTGTTGGTTTTTAAAGTCAAAGAATCGCCTGCCTTGGGCGCGATTTCTGAATTAATTACAATGAGTGGCGGCAATCCCAATACAGTCTTGCCGAAGCGCATACAATCCCGAACAATTGCACCCAAAATCAATATCGGCTATCGGGTTCAATTTGATGAATTTAACGTGCTTATTTCTGCGGGTACAAGTCAAGATGTCAGCAATTCTTTTCGCTTACGAGGGACTGCAGCCGTTGGTGGCAAGACTTATCCGTATCCTGAATCGTTTAGCGCACGTATTAGAGGGTACAAAACATCAGAAGATTCAGGTTTCAGCTACGGCGGCGAGTTTTGTTTTGACAATCAAAAGTCTGAAATGCTTTTGGCAAATAGTAATATAGATCCCAAGACCATCGGCTTATTAAATCAAATCAGTAGCGATATGAATTTACTCGGCAATGGCTCGACACGTTATATGCAATTGAATGCTCTTTTAGGTTGGCAAAAATCAAAAGATAACTTTGAGTTGGGTGTTTTTGGATTATTAGGCGTTGTGGGCAAGTCGTTGGGCGGACAGTTAGATATGAAATTGCGGTATTTTTTAGGCAAAAGTTTGAAGGCGAAAAATAAAATCCATGTACTTTAAGTAGAAAATTTGTTGTAAAATATTGATAGTCAACATTCTATAATGTTCAGTACAAAAGAAAGAGAGACAGTGATTTCAAAGTTGTGTCTAAATTACTCTATCGATCTTTTTTTAATTTTTAAAAAAATAAAACCAAACGTTTTGAAATTCTAAAAACCCACTTATCTTTGCCCCGCGAAACACCAAAGGGGGTTTCAAAGTTGAAAAAACGGAGGCTTGGCAGAGCGGTCGATTGCAGCAGTCTTGAAAACTGCCGTACCTGAGAGGGTACCCGGGGTTCGAATCCCTGAGCCTCCGCTTCTTGGTTATTAGTTAATGGTTATTAGTAAATTGGTTATATCAAAACCCAATTTACTGATAACAAATAACGAGTAACCAATATGGACTTGGTAGCTCAGTCGGTTAGAGCGTCGGATTGTGGTTCCGAAGGTCGTGGGTTCGATCCCCATCCTTGTCCCTTCCACAAAAAACGGGATGTCGTGCAAATGACATCCCGTTTTTTATTTTATAAATTCATATTCGCACTGCAATTCCCTTTTCCTTCAAATAACCTTTCAAATCCAAAATCCCAATTTCTTTGAAGTGAAAAATACTCGCTGCCAAAGCTGCATCAGCATACCCCTCAGTAAAAGTATCATAAAAATGCTCCATGTTGCCCGCGCCACCCGAAGCAATCACAGGTATGGAAACTGATTTTGACATCTTTGCCAAAGCCTCATTAGCAAAGCCTTGCTTCGTGCCATCGTGATTCATGGACGTAAAAAGTATCTCACCTGCGCCGCGTTCGGTCACTTCTTTTGCCCACTCAAAAAGGTCAATATCTGTTGGAATACGTCCACCATTCAAAAAGACTTTCCAATCGCCCCCCTCAGTAATTTTAGCATCAATAGCCACCACAAGGCATTGAGAACCAAAGGCTTGTGCGATTTCATTGATCAGTTCAGGACGGCGAACGGCTGCCGAATTGACAGAAACTTTGTCCGCTCCTGCCTCCAAAAGTCGTGACACATCTGCCACCGACGAAATGCCACCCCCCACAGTAAAAGGAATATTCAAGTTCTGTGCAATGCGTGTGACGAGTGCTGTGAAGGTCTTCCGTTGTTCCACCGTTGCGGTGATGTCAAGGAAAACGAGTTCGTCTGCGCCATGTTCGGAATACCATTTGCCGAGTTCAACGGCATCGCCAGCGTCTCTAAGGTTTTCAAAATTAATGCCTTTGACGGTACGTCCATCTTTAATATCCAGGCAAGGAATAATGCGTTTTGCAAGCATTTTAGTAATGATGAATGGTGAATGATGAAAGAGGTTATTAAAACGCAAAAATCCGATGGTTTTATGATAAACCATCGGATTTTGCCAATAAATAATTTATTTGTGAATTGTAATTAAGGGGTATGAAAATAACTCGTTGATAATCAATGAGTTATTTTAACTTTTCACTTTAAAATTAGTTTGCTTTAAACTCACCACTTGCACGGAGTTCGACATCTTCGCTTACGACCAAAGAAGGCATTGTACCAACGCCAAAATCAGTCCTTTTGATATAACCTGATGCTTTAAAGCCAGCAACTTTTTTGTTAGAACGTTGATCCATAGTTGTACCTAAAAGCGTTAGGTCAAGTGTCACTTTTTTAGTCACACCTTTTATTGTTAAATCGCCGGTCAATTTATACTTTTTATCAGCCACTTTTGAGATACCGGTGCTTTTAAAAGTCAATTTTGGAAATTGAGCCACATCAAACATATCAGGTTTTTGTAAGTGACCATCGCGCATCTCAGTGCCTGTTGAGACGCTTGAAATGTCTGCTGAAAATTCAAAAATAGCATCAGAAAAATCTTCTTTTGATGAAGTGACTTTTGCATCGAAGGTCTTGAAGTTACCGTCAACTTCTGAAATGCCTAAATGCGTGACGGTGAAACCGACTTTTGAATGTGCTTTGTCAGCCGTAAACGTTTGAGCAAATGTTGCAACAGTTGTGCAAAGTGCGAATAAAAGGAATGAAATCTTTTTCATTAAAAAACCAGTTTTAATAAGTTAAAAAATTATTGAATTCTAGTATAGAACATCAAAAAAATAGTTTAAAGTGTATCTCACAAAGTATCTTTTTGAAATCTGAACACAAAGCAAATTCAATTTTTTGCAATGTCCTTTATTCTTATACCATTTGGCATTTTGGCTCTACGGTTTAGTGTTTTTAACACACATAACATATAGACGATTAAAAAACATAAATAATCGGATAAAAATACCGAGTTGTAGAATGATAGGATACACAAGCCGAAAAATGGATTTACTTTTTTTCATTAACGTGTATTTTACCGTACTTTGAGTTTTTGCCCATATCTTTTAAATCTTTGTTTTTAATATCTACAGCATCATGCAGTCATTCATACAGCGTCATAGAATTTTATTGATCCACATTTTGTTTTGGTGCGTCTATTCCTCGTTTTTCTTTTATCAAATCATTTATGCCCGAACAAAAGAAGAGCCAGATTGGACGCGGATTTTTAAAGATTTAGGTTCGCATATCCTTTGTATGATGATTATCAGTTACCTCAATTACTTTGTTTTTTTACCTCGTTTTTTGAAACATCGAAGTTTAGGGCGTTATTTATTGGAGTTTTCCGTGCCATTTGCCCTGTCAACGTATGGACTTTGGCGACTAAAACGTTTTATCGTGAATGGTTGTGCTTTCTCAACACCGTGGATTTATACTCAGAAGTTTGTTGTCAATCTCACTTTGAGTTCTTTACTCATCGTTCTTTTTGTCGGTATGTTGAAGTTTGCAGAAGACTGGTTTGAACTTGAAAAAAAGAAAAAAGAGATAGAAAATGAGCGTTTAACCTCCGAATTGCGCTTTCTGAAAGCTCAAATTAATCCACATTTTTTGTTCAATACCTTGAATAATCTTTACTATTTGGCTTTTATTCAGTCGCCAAATACGACTGAAGTAATTGCTAAATTGTCGCAAATGATGCGTTATATGATGTATGACTCCAATCATCCACGCGTACCCCTCAGTAAAGAGATTGAATATATGCAAAACTATATCAGTCTTGAAAAATTGCGATTGAGTAATGAGGTGCCTATTTTGTTTGAAGTACATGGCAATGTGGATGGCGCAATGATTGCGCCTTTGATTTTTATCACTTTTTTGGAAAATGCTTTCAAACATGGTGTTAGTAATGCAGCTCAAAACGCTTGGGTGAAAGTTACAATGGATATTAGCGGAAAGGCTTGCGTTTATACGGTTGAAAATAGTAAAATCACAGAAAACGATAAAACTGTCACCGAAAAATCGGGTATTGGTTTGCTGAATGTCAAAAGACGCTTAGATTTGAGCTATCCAGACAATTATGAACTGAATGTTCAAGACTTGCAAGACCGTTATGTGGTCGAGTTGAAAATGAATTTGATATGACATTGACTTGCATCATCGTCGAAGACGAGCCTTTAGCACGCAATTTATTGACGCAATATGTCTTGAAAACGCCTTCGCTGACATTGCATCAAGTGTTTTCAAACCCCTTAGAAGCTATGGCTTTTTTGAGGAATACGCCAACCGATATACTTTTTTTAGATATTCAAATGCCTGAAATTACAGGCATTACGCTGCTCAAAATCCTCCAAAAGAAACCGATTGTCATTTTGACAACAGCTTATTCTGAATATGCCATTGAAGGGTATGAATTGGATGTGACTGATTATTTGCTAAAACCCATAACGTTTGAACGTTTTTTGAAAGCTGTTGAAAAAGCAACGCAACGCATTATATCCACACAACCGAATACGATTTCTGGCGGAATAATCGCTCAAAAAGGGGCAGATACTGAGGGGGTGCAATCCAAAATTATTGAAAATCCAGAGTCGGTGCAAAGCGCTAATGTATCCGAAAATCTTGCTTTCCAACCTTTTATTTTTGTCAAAGATGGGACGAAATTGGTCAAAGTACGCCTCTATGATATACTTTATATCGAAGGATTAAAGGACTATGTAACCATTCATACCAAGCAAAAAAAAATCGTTACACTACAACGTTTAAAAGTTTTAGAAACGCAATTGCCTGAAAATCAATTTATTAGAATCCATAACTCCTATATAGTTTCCTTAGAAGCCATTGATGTCGTACATAAAGAACGCGTGCAAATTGGGAACGCTTTTTTACCCATTAGCGATACTTATCGCAAGGTATTTAAGGAATTTATTGAACGCAACAACATTCGCTTGGAATGAAATCAATCCATAAAAACAGCCCATTCTTCAACATCTCTAATTTTGACATCTATATGTTCCTTCAAAGTCGTTGCCAACGACAAACCCACATAATCGGCTTTAATCGGGAAAGATTTGTGTTTTCTATCAATCAAAACAGCCACTTCTATTTTTTTGGGTAAAACGTCGAGCAAGGGTTTTATGGCATAAAAAATTGTGCGACCTGTATTCGCTACATCGTCAATAATGATAACGACTTTGTCTTGAACTTGCTCAATAGGCATATCCAATACAATCGGATGAGTCGCAGGAGAAGCAGGATTCAACAACAAACGGGTAAGCGTAATATTGGCATCTGTGCGCCCTACAAGCTCTTGCATTAGCAAATCAGCCATCTCTAAACCATTTTTATTGATGCCCGCGAGGATGATTTCTGGCTCATTGAGGTTGCGTTCAAGGATTTCAATCGTCAAACGACGGATTTTTTGTCGGATTTGTTTCTCGTTTAAAATTTTCATTATTCTATTTTTTTGTTTGACACGAATTCAACGAATCATATGAATGCCATTTTATGGAAATTAAGTGTAATTCGTGCAATGCATGTCAAAAATAAGGCTCAAAATTGACCATTTTTCATTTAAAAATACAAACTCTGAAAAGAATGTTTCTAAATTTAAGCATTAGTAGTGAAAATTCGCTAATTTCATTTTATTTTGCTTCTCTTAAAAGTCTTCAACGTAAAATTTACT
Source organism: Saprospiraceae bacterium (assembly GCA_043721685.1). Taxonomy (GTDB): domain Bacteria; phylum Bacteroidota; class Bacteroidia; order Chitinophagales; family Saprospiraceae; genus JAAFJT01. The sequence continues at coordinate 15,913 of JAYSQG010000059.1, forward strand.
GAGGGGTATCATCACTTACTCATAACGAACAATCAATAACCAATCATGGCTCAAGCAATATTTATTCTCATTTCTATCGCCGCTTTTGGCAAGGCGTGGCAAAATTTCATGAAAATTCGCCGCAATATCCTTTTTGGGCGCGACGAAAAAATCGGTGGCAATGTCATTGAACGTTGGCGCAACGTCTTTCTCATAGCTTTTGGGCAACGAAAAATGTTCAAACTGACCATTGCGGCGGTCTTACACCTATGTATATATGTGGCGTTTTTGTTTACACAAGT
>JAYSQG010000060.1:0-11233 GCA_043721685.1 Saprospiraceae bacterium
GCTTTATTGACGAAAGTGTAGAAACACATACTTTGAAAAAAAAGATTAACTCCGACGAAATTAAGGAAAATACTAAGCAGACAAAACTACAGGAACTGCCAAGTCCTTCGCCAACAACTGAAAAAAAAGGCGGGCAGAAAGAGAGGGAATACGAGGAAGGAATGTCCAACCAGATTAAATCGCAAAAACATAATGTTGTTTATGTCAATGGAAATTTAGAAAATAGCAAAACTGTTAATGTCGAAATTTCGACAATTGATAAAGCCACAAGTTTGCCCATTTCAAACGTGAAAGTGAGTATTATTAACATGAAAAGCATCAAAAATGCGACTTTTATGACTGATGCAACGGGTAAAGTTAGAGGGTTGCGAGCCGAGTCAGGTGCTGAAATCCCTATCGATATTTTACCGTCTCAAGAAGTTGTGAGTGATATTAATGGCATTGTGACAGTGGCTACCGAAGAGGGGGAACGATTTATTTTCAATTTTTCACAGTCTGAATATAACTTTAAATATGTCGTGAAAACAGTTGCACAAGGGGACAGCAAAGTGGCAGCTTTTATGGTGAAGTCCCAAGAAAAAACGGTCATTGTCACCAATAAAGGACTTGGTTTGCGCAACGATACTTTACCAATGCCACAGGGAACGGGACGCCCAAAGGAGATGAACAATGACAAATTTAGCAGTGGGCATGATTTTGAAGAACCGCCATATACAATAATGGATAGCGAGCCAGTCACAAACAACTACACGTTTGAAATGAGAAATATCTATTACGGTGACGGTGATGCAGAAGTGAACGAAGAAGCTAAAATCGAATTGACTCCGATTTTGAAAATGATGTTAAAAGACCCGAAAATTGAGATAGAAATCGCTTCTCACACCGATTCGAGGGGAAAAGCGGTGTTCAATATGTCTTTGAGCCAGCTCCGAGCAGATAATATTAAAACGTTTTTTATAGAAAAAGGTATTTCGCCGGACCGCATCCGTGCATTTGGTTATGGCGAAACGATGATTCGCAATCATTGTAAGCGAGGCGCCAACTGTTCTGAAGAAGAACATGCACAAAACAGACGGACGGTCATGAAAATTGTAAAAGGTATTGAAATTCAGCCAGTTGTTGAGACCGAAAAGCCCTTAAAACGGGATACGGAACTTGCAAAGGTCACAAATACTGAGGGGTGGGATTTAATGGTTGGTAATACGCGCCAAAGCAATAATTTAGCAGCAACAACGCCTACAAATAAGCGTTATTATGTCATTATAGGCACGTATACTAAACCTGAAAATGCCCTAAAGCAACAGAAAAAAGCAGTTGAAGCGGGATTTGTTGAAGCTGAAGTTGTTCAATATCAAGACACCCAATTATATGGTGTCAGTGTGCGTTTATTGAAGGATCTGAATGAAGCCCACAAATTGTCAGATTATATCAATAGTCAAAAAACATTTGAAGCATTTGTGAAGGAATTGAAATAACGTCCCTCACCGATTTTAAGCTTTGAAGCCCTGACATCTCCCGTCAGGGCTTTTTTATTTTTAACCGAATTCTTCTTGGCGCATGATATTTAAATTGCCTTCGTGGAAACGGCGCATGATGCGTGGAAATTGGAATTTTTTCTCTTTTATGTAATTGTCGAGATCAAAATACTTACCCGCTCTGATGCTGCCACGTACATTGCCGATGTACTCCAAAGATTCTTCTTTTCGCCTCATTATCTCTGCTTTGTCAGTTGTGGGATTACCGTGACCGTTTATAAACAATTGAATATCATGTTGTTGCAAAATAGGCTCAATCTTATTCAATGTATCCTGGTATGCCCAACTGCTGTGGTAGATGTACGGAAATTCCACATCGCAGAGGTAATCACCCGCTATAAGCATATTATTGACAACGGTAAAAATGCCATCTGGATTATGCCCTGTGGCATGGTAAAAAGTCAATTTTGTCTTGCCAATCTCTAAAACTTGCCCTTCATCTTCAATGATATAAGATACTGAGGGGTAGTCAATAGGGTAGTGGCGAGCGATATAATATTCATCGTCAAACTGTCTGATTTGTTCTAAAATGCCCACTTTCCCTAAGTTTTCGACAAAAGCACGAGAGGCAATGACACCTGCGGCTATGTCTGAAAAAGCATGATAACCAATGATATGGTCATAATCGGAATGTGTAAACAGTAACCAGACAGGCTTTTGCGTGGCTTCTTTCAACCCCTCTGTATGAAAACGAATTTGAGCGATTTCAATCGGCAACCAATTGGGGTCAACGACTAAGATAATATCATCAGTTTCAATGACGGTTGAGTTGGTTTGAAATAAAGCACTTTGAAAAACGTGCACGTTTTTGTCTTGATAAATGACTTTCATTGTCAGTAAAGTTTAATTCGTTGAGTAACGAGTAAAAAATAAGATGGTCATTTTTGTCATTCTGAACGCAGTGAAAGAATCCATATAAAACGTTCATTTTCAATTGTATATACAGATTCTTTCACTGCGTTCAGAATGACAAAAATTCGTAAAGTCAGTGAAATTCGCAGCTCATTTCATACAAAATACCTGCTTTCATGGACTGCCCCGAAGCAACTATTTTTTCAGCGTTCAACAGGTTCGACCCAATCCAATTCATCAATACCATACTGACTGCCAGCATTTCGACTTTTTCAGCAGGTACTTCGGGCATGGTGAAAAGTTCTTTTTCAGAAAGAAAAGTTAAATGCTCATAAAATGTTGAAAATTGCCTTTTTGAAAAATCGAAGTACAACGGCATCTCTGATGACCCCCTCAGTATTTTAACCAAAAAATCCAAAGTTCCGCATGAAATAACAGGGTATTGAGGTTCGAACGCTGCGACTTTTTCTTTCAATTCGGTGCAAGTATCGTTTAAAAATTGCTCAATGGCTTTAATTTCTGTATTTAAAATGATGTCGCCAGTATGAAAACGTTGTTTCAAAATAGCCACACCTATATTGTAGCTTTTCGCCCAAAAGACTTCTGTTTTGTTGCAAATAATGAATTCGACAGAGCCACCACCAACATCGACCATCAAAACGGGCGTTTTACTGAGGGGTACGCCGAGGCTCATGCCTTTGTGAATCAATTCAGCTTCGCGGTCGCCAGAAATCAACTCGATAAAGATATCCGTTTCTTTTTGAACCTTTTCGATGAAGTCTTGACCATTGTCTGCCAATCGCAAAGCTGCTGTACCAAATGCGCGAACATGTTGAATATCAAAGGTTTGCAAGGTTTTTAAAAAGGTTTTCATAGCTTCTAAACCACGCCGAAAAGGAGCTTCGCCAATGCGATGAATACCCGCCGAAGCCAATTTAAGTTCTGCCGTTTGGCGATGAATGATGTGGAATTGACCTTTTTGGATGCTTTCGGCGATGTAAAGTCGAAAGCCGTTAGTGCCTAAATCAATGATAGCGAATTTCATATAGTAATGGTGAATAATTTAATAGTGAATGGTGCAAAATAACGAATATTCAGACGTTTTGGCAAATTCATCATTTATCATTAAATTATTCACCATTCACCATTACTTTTCTCTTTTCGACAAACCACAATGTCTAAAATAACTAAAATAGATTATTTATGTCTATTATTGTACGTTCTATCTACTTAGTCTAATGTAAGACAAGGTTAAATTGTTCCTACTAATTAGCTCCCCTCAGTATCCACTTGAATTTTGAAATGTAAAAACTATAGTAACCATAAATTGCTAAAAATTTGGTTATCAGTTTTTTATAAATTCATATTTTCTCACTTTATCAGAAATTAAATTTTTGGTTTCTAAAAAACGACCAAATTTTATTAGCTTTGTGTTCAATTATTCTTTTATTATAAATTCATAAAAATCAATCTAAGTATGAAAAAAGTTTTTACGAAAGTCCTCGTGGCTACGCTATTGTTTATAGGGTTTTTTACAGCTACAAGTGCTCAAATAACAATTTGGCCCATTGCTACGGATAGTGCTACCATTAGAGCAAGTCAGTTTGCAGATTCAAGTCAAATCTACTGGTCACGTACGGGCAATTTAACACCTCCAACAGGTCATAAAGGCTGGATCACAAAAGGTATTACTTCTGCGGATCCTGCAAAAAAAGACAGTGCGCGTTGGGTGTGGAAACGTAATTCTGTTCCTACGGGTGCATATTACACAAGTTCAAGACCTTTGGGTTCTCCTTCAACCTTGAATGGTTGCGCTATTTTCAATTCAGATTTCTTGGATACTAAAGGTATTGCTGGTAATTTTGGTGCTGGTGAATCGCCTTCACCACACAAAGGTGAATTGATTTCACCTGTTATCAATGCGGCTGGTGTGACGGATATTGTACTTCAGTTCAACCAATATTATCGTCAGTACCAAAGTACGACTTATGTACAATATAGTGTTGATAGCGGTACGACATGGTCAACAAATTTCAATTTAAATACGACTATTGCCGCCAATTCATCTACGTTGAATCCTGTTGTTGCGACTAATTCTGACTCTACTTTGATGCGCCTTACGTTAACAGGTAGTGTTGGTACGAACAAATTTATGGTAAAATTCGTTTTTGATGGCGATTTCTATTTTTGGTGTGTTGACGACGTGAAAATACTTGATTATAAATTTTACGATATGAAAATGAGTACTTTCTATGCCATTCCACCAAGTCTTTATACACCTAAAGAGCATATGGAACCAATGCGTTTCCTCGCAGACGTTTCCAATTCGGGTAATAGGGCGATGACAAATACAAAACTTATTGTCAAAGTTTGGCAGAGTTCAACAGGTACTTTAGTCTTTTCGGACACGACGTCTCAATATCCAGCTACTTTCAAAGCGGATACAACTTATGAAAACCGTCTTTTACCTAAAACATTTACGACATCAGGTTTGACTCCTGGTGTGTATATTGGTAGTTATCGAATAAAAGGAGATAGTTCACTCGTGGACGTGAATCCTGGAAATGATACAGCGCGTTTTGCTTTTGTTGTTACAGATATGACGGATACATTATCTTCTCTAAATGTAACGGGTGTAGGTCGTTTCAATTATGTTAAAGAAAATGCGACAGCCTTCTCTCCGACTCGTAATGCCGATAGCTATTGGACGGCAACTGAGCCAAAATCTTGGCGTGTAGGTAACTACTACCGCATCGTAAAAGGTAAAACAACTCAAATTTCTACTCTTGCAGTGGTGCTAAATGCGAATGCAGCAGCCGGTAGAAGTATAGCTGCAACTGTTTATGAATGGAAAGATGCGAATGCAGACGGTATGGTACAAGCAACTGAAAGAACACTTGTCGCCGTTGCAGATACATTAGTTCCTGCAACACAATCTACATCCTTATCATGGTTCTTCTTCAAAATGAAGGATTTATCGACCAATCGGTCATTCCAAACCAAGGATACGGTGAACTATTTAGCAATGGTTGAATTTGACGCACCTGCGCCAGCAGCAACACCTTTGTATTTAACTTGCGGTTTCAGTCGCGGTTCTTATGATTACTCTGCTATGCGTTTTGTAACGGATTCTGTCAAAGCTCCTCGCTATACCATCATTATTGGTAAAACGACGGATAGCGATTGGTCAACTGGAGGTTATGGTGGCACTGACGGTGGTACAATTACGCCTTCTATTCGTATCAACATCTTACCTTTCCGAGTGAATACAAACGATGTTTTGTCTTCTGATAACAAAATGGATGTTTATCCGAACCCAGTCGGTGCAAACTTTGTCAATATCAATGTTGATTTAGCAAAACAATCTGATGCAGCGATTCGTGTTATGTCTGTTGAAGGTCGTTTCATGTCTGAACAGGTCATTGATAACCTGTCTAAGCAGAACATTCGTTTAGATATCAGCGACTATCCATCAGGTACTTACATTGCTCAAATCTTAACGGCTGACGGTATTATGTCTCGTCGTTTTGTTGTGACTAAGTAATCAGCAAACTTGTTTTGCTCAATATAAAAACCCGCGAGGCTTACGAGTCTCGCGGGTTTGTTTTTTTAGGTAAATACTGAGGGGGTCACTTTGGCGGGTAGGTTTTATAAAAATCTCCACGAGTACCAATAGACTCGATCAAAAATTTCTCACCATCCCAATAAAGTCCCATTCGATAAGTACCAATACGAATGCGATAATAATTTCGGTATCCTTTTAATGCTTTAAAATGTAGAATTTCGCTAAATGTCGTAGCAATCTCGATGTTTTCAATGACGTGAATAGCTTGGATTTGAACTGAATGAGGTAAACGCGTTAATGATTTACGAAATTCTTTAGTGTCCTGATAACGCATACAGCTCTTTTTTAAGATTGGTTAAAAAAGACTTGGTATCAGCTTCCGAATAGACTTCGTAATCGGGTTGTTCTTTATCATAGAGCATTTTTTCAAGTAAAGAAGCGTCTTGGCGTTCATCGTCGTCCATAGTTTCCCATTCTCCAGTTATGACATATTTTTGGATCAGGCGTTGTTGGATAATCGGGTATATGTCTGCGTCCCAAACCCCGTTGTCCGTTTCCGAAGGTCTAATCGGTAATGTATCAACTAACTGAAATTGCATTTTCAATTGTTTAGCTAAATTCAAAATTTGTTGAATTTTTGCAGTATCATCATATTGGAGAATGAGTGTTGTTTGCATTGAAATTTTTTTATAAAAATTAACGTTAAATCTTCTTTTTTTACAAAAATAATCTTTTTTAAGACTTTTTCAAAACTGTCTTTCATAAAAATCAACAATCCGTTCATCTACTTTTATGTCGCGCGGCTGTATTTTTGATTTCAAAACTATGCCTTCCAAGGTACGGCAACGGCTCAAAGCGACATACGTTTGTCCAACTTCAAACGCACCACCCGCAAGGCTTACGAGTCTCGCGGGTTTGTTTTTTGTGGAAAATACTGAGGGGGTCACTTTGGCGGATAGGTTTGTAAAAATCAATTTTCACTCATTTTATTTTGTTTTTTACAACTATTCATTTATTTTTGTTGCCTAATCAGACAACTAAAACTCTGTGAGAAAACGCGCATTGCGCATCAAAAAAGAATACTTCGATGAAAAAAATGGAAAATATTAAATCTTTCGAAACACACCTCGACGAGCAATATGGCGCAGTCGGAACAGCTACAAGAGAAGCCTACGAAAAAGGTTTTGAAAACTTCAAAATTGGCGTTTTGATTGAGATTGAACGTGAAAAGCAAAAACTGACACAAGAGGAACTCGCTCTTCGGTGTGGTACAAACAAATCGTATATCAGTCGTATTGAAAATGGTGCAAGTGATATTCGACTCTCTACACTCACACGGATTATAGAGCAAGGACTTGGCGGTAAAATGAAAATTTTGATAGATTTTTAAGACGTTTTCAAAACTGCCGTTCATAAAAATCCACAATCCGTTCATCTACTTTGATGTCGCGCGGTTGTATTTTTGATTTCAAAACAATGCCTTCCAAAGTGCGGCAACGGCTCAAAGCGACATACGTTTGCCCAACTTCAAATGCGCCGCCTGACAGGTCAATGATGACTTTATCAAACGTTTTACCTTGCGCTTTGTGTATCGTAATCGCCCAAGCCAAACGCAAAGGATATTGTTTGAATGATCCAACAACATCGGATTTGATGTCCGAACCATCAGGTGCGAGAGTATAGCGCATGATTTCCCAAGTCTGTTTTTCGACTTCAATATTTTTCATAATGCCATCACGTTCTTCAACTTGTACAACGATATTGTCGGCAGCCAATTTTACGACTTTACCAATCGTCCCATTGACAAATTCCCGCTTTGGGTCGTTTTTGACAAACATCACTTGTGCGCCCAATTTCAGTCGCAGCAACCCCTCAGTCGGATACTGTTTTGGGTCAAATGCGCCGTTGATTTCAGCGGTATAAGAATATTCGCCAATCGGTAAATTGCGCAATTCACGGCTATTGATTTCATCAACAACGGCATTACGAGTCGAAAGGGTAATAAAATAGTCTTTTTCCTTGAAATTTTGAACAACACGTTCGTTTAAGTCTTCCAAATCGTCGTAGTCAATAGTGCCTAATCTAACAGCATCGAGCAACCGAACAAAATGCCGTGCCTCTTGCCGATACACTTTTTTCAATTCAAGCATTTCCATCTCAAAACTGTCAAACAATACTGAGGGGGTGTCTTTGAATACTTTTGCAGAAAAAAAATAAGGTGTATCGTAGTAAGTTTGAAAAAAATGCTGCTCTTCGGGCGTACTGACGATAGGCGGCAACTGAAATAAATCGCCAAAAAACACCACTTGCACCCCGCCAAAAGGTCTATAATCGTCTCGATTAATACGCAAAAAACGGTCAATATGGTCAATCATTTCTGCCCGAACCATCGAGATTTCATCAATAATCAACACTTCTAATTTTTTATACAACCGCACATCACGCCGCTTTTTGATTTCATCTGTGCCAAAAAACTTAGCAGGGAAACCAAAAAAGGAGTGAATCGTTTGCCCTTGCACATTAAGCGCAGCAACGCCTGTGGGAGCCAGCACCACGCATTTTTTCCGCGTTGTGTTCTTAAAAAGGTGCAACAATGTAGATTTACCTGTGCCTGCACGACCCGTAATGAATAGGTTTTTTTTCGTTTTTTCAAGCGTATCGAGACCAAATGTGAAGTCGTCGTTGAGTTCGAGTGGTTGTTTCAATATATAATGAGTGATTGAGCGAATGAGTGATTGTGGGCTTCAAAAAGATTAGATTTACTAAATTAAATAATTTAGTAAATCGGAATCTTACCGATTAACCCAAATTTGGACTAATTTTGCAGCAAATTTAAGCAAACGCTTTCATCAAACCGAAAAACTTTCCCTAACAAGTTCCTTTTACTGTGTAGATCATTTCAAAACCTTTTTTCTTTTAAATTTAAAAATCAATACATGAAAAAAATATTACTTTTATTTATCACGTTGTTTTTAGGGGGAACGAGTCTTTCTGCTCAATGCACCGATTTATTTATATCTGAATATTCGGCAGGAAAGTACAACAACCGCGCCCTCGAAATTTATAACCCGACAAATGCAGCAATCAGCCTATCTGGTTATCGTTTATCGAGAAATGACAATGGTACGTCATCATGGTACACGACGACGTTTCCTACGGGAGCTACTGTTGCGCCATACAAAACATACGTTGTTGTATCGGACAAACGCGATACCACACAGTACAGCGTTTCTTTGGAATATCCAATATTTGATGGTTATGAAAAATGGGATACCTGCAAAGATGCTGCGGGCGCACCATGATTGACATCGTCACAGGTAAAGTTGAGTTTTGCGTACAAGTTAATACTGCCAATGGCAACTTACCCTTTCGGGGTACAAAATATAATGACTTTTTAGACTTGAAATGCCGCGCCAATGGTTTCCTAAACCCTGTTTACAATACCAACAGAATGATGTATTTCAATGGCAACGATGCTGTTGGTCTGTTCAAAGGCGAACCAGACATCGCTAACTTAACTAATCTGATAGATATAGTTGGGGTCTATAATGACCCGGGTATGATTACGGGCAAATCATGGAAAGACTGGTTGGGTCGTGACTTGACTTTGGACAAAACCATCCTTCGTAAACGCGAAGTAAAGAAAGGAACAGGTATTGTCGCTTATTCACGTGGAGACACTTTCCGTTATGCCGATTGGTTGATTTTTACCAATAACAATGTCGCACCGTCTTTCCAAAACCTCGGTTCGCACACCTGCGATTGCGACCCTGCGCCACCTGTTTCTGCACGTCGTTTGTGCAACGGTACGCTCATTTCTGCTGCAAATGACATCGCACCTGCTGAATTTAAGATATATCCGAACCCCTCAATATCAGGCAACATTGCTATTGAAGCAGACGAAAAAATCGAAAGTATCCGCGTAATGGACTTAATGGGTCGAGTGATTGACAACCGAAAAATGCAAATTCAAGCCGAAACCATTCAATTGACGCTGCAAAACGTCCACAGCGGTATCTATTTCATTCATGTGACAACAACTGACAAACGAGTTGGTGTGCGTAAACTTATCATCGAATAAAGTAAAGCATTGTTTTATTGATAAATTGCTGTATTGTTGCAACAATACAGCAATTTATCAATATAGCAATACAATTTTTTAGCAATTATGACCAATTTTCAACGACGGGCTTTGACGGCAACCTTCTTCGGGGCAGTAATGCTCATAGGCATGTTTTGGAACGAAGCCAGTTTCTACGTTTTGTTTTTTATTATTTCAATGGGTTGCCTGTGGGAGTTTTTGAAGTTGATCAAAGAAGAAAGCAGACTTAGAAAAGTATTCGCTTTGTTGCTTGGAAGTAGCCTTTGGCTGATATCTATTTTTATAAGAATCGTTTCACTCAATGGAGAGTCGCTACAAATAGGTTTCGGCTGGCACTTAGTCACCTACAAAGTCGTCTTTTTGCCCATCATTCTTTTCGTCATATCACCTTTTTTTCTACTCCTTTTTGAGCTTTTTTTCCAACAAAGTGAAAAGCCTTTTATCAATGTTGGCTTATTGTTGTTGGGAATCATGTATGCTATTTTCCCATTCGTCGTTTTTCTTCCCTTTTTAGAATTTTATAGTGTGGATAATCACCCGTTTTCCTACTATTTTTATGAATCCTTCAAGGCAATAAAAGCATTACATTTCACACCTAATATCGTTGCAGGCATTCTATTTCTAACGTGGGCAAACGACTCTTTTGCTTACATAATCGGTTCAAAAATTGGTAAAACGCTGCTTTTTCCACGTGTTTCTCCTAAAAAAACATGGGAGGGCTCAATTGGCGGTGGCATCATGTGCATACTGACGGGTATCCTAATTCATCAATTTTTAGGCATTTTGACCCTTGTAGATTGGCTCGTTATCGGCGGTATTGTTGCCATATTTGGCTCAATGGGAGATTTGGTCGAAAGTATGTTTAAACGCTCCGTCGGTGTTAAAGATTCAGGTACTTTTATGCCTGGGCATGGCGGCTTTTTAGACCGTTTCGATGCGTTTATTTTTGCCATTCCCTTTGTGTTTTTGTATTTGATGTTGAAATAAAGACCCCTCAGTATTTCTTGAAAAATTTGCATTTGACAATCAAAAGAAACTAATTTGTACTATTTCGTCTGAGGTATGGGAGCTCAAACACACAGACATCCCGAATTTTCTAACAAAATAAATTATCACTTGAAAAGCGTCAAATATCCCAATTCCGAAGGAATTAAACATGAATAACCGTAGATGAAATCT
>JAYSQG010000061.1:0-4418 GCA_043721685.1 Saprospiraceae bacterium
TACAAAAAAAAGCATAAAACGATTCTATTTCGTCTACTATACCTTAGCCAAATCTAAACCAAAACAGCACTATCCAAACTCACTGTCAATTTATCAAAATTCAACAATTGCGTCTGTAAGGTTTTTGTTTTAGTCAATTCATATTCAAAAAAGAAGCGCATCGTCACGAGTTTGCTCTCATAAAAGAGTTTATCATCGACTCCTTCAACGCCTTGTTGCAAGACCTTGTCAGAAACAATACCTTGTTTCAACCACATCCATGCGACGACAACTAAGCCAAAATATTCGAGGTACAAAGTCGCATCAGCGAGCATCACTTCTGCCCCACTCTCACGTGCATTAATGAGAATCTTTTGCGTTAAATCGGTCAAATCTGCCATACTTTCCGCTAATTGCTTAGAAAATACAGCCGTTTTTTCAGATTGCCCCCCCTCAGTAATTGTGGTATTTATTTCATTTTTGAACAACTCAAAGGCTTTTCCATTGACCATTGATACTTTTCTGCCCAAAATATCAAGCCCATGTATGCCTGTTGTACCTTCATAGATCGCATTAACACGTATATCACGATACAGCAATTCGAGTGGATAATCGTCGCAATATCCCGCACCGCCCAAAGTCTGAATTCCTGCCGAAACGGACTGAATACCCATTTCAGAAGGATAAGATTTGGCAATAGGCGTTAATAATTCAAGCAAAAGATGGGCATTTGCCGCTTCTTCGGGCGTACCTACATGCGCTAAATCTGCATAATAACTACATTGCATCAACAAAGCAATGCCCCCCTCCGTCGTCGCTTTTTGGAACAACAACATACGACGAACGTCTGCGTGTTCGACAATCAAAACGGGCGCATCAAGCGGGTTTTTACTGCTCGGCATACGACCTTGTGGGCGTTCATTTGCATATTTCAATGACGCATAATAAGCTGCCGAAGCCTGCCCAGCCGCCACAAGACCTGTACCGATACGCGCCTCATTCATCATTTGGAACATATAGGACAAACCTTTATTCGGTTCACCGACCAAATAGCCCAAACAGTCGCCTTGTTCGCCATACATCAAATGGGCAGCGATATAGCCTTTTTGTCCCATTTTTCCATAAATACCAGCCGTTGTAACGTTATTTTCAAGCAATTCACCGTTTTCAGGGCGATATTTTGGTACAACAAAAAGTGAAATCCCCTTTGTGCCCACAGGCGCACCGTCAATGCGAGCGAGTAAAAGGTGAACAACATTTTCAGCCGCATCGTGGTCACCGCCAGAGATAAAAATCTTTTGACCTTTGATTTTATAGACCCCCTCAGTATTTGTGGGTTCTGCCGATGTTGAAATATCCGTCAAAGACGAACCTGCTTGTGGTTCGGTCATAGACATTGTGCCTTGCCATGAACCGTCAAACATATTGGGCAAATAAGTCTTTTTCAAGGCATCAGATCCAAAACTAACGATTAAATTTGCCGCACCTTTTGTTAAAAACGGATAACAGGCATTGACATTCGCCGCATAGAACGTTAATAGTGCTGCACTGCTTAAAATATGTGGCATTTGTAAACCGCCATCCTCAACAGGCGAAGTCGCAGCAATCCAACCGCCTTCTGCAACGCTTTGAATCAAAACTTTTAACTGCGGATGCGTGCGGACGATGCCGTTTTCAAAAACGGCTTTTTTCCTGTCCATTTCGACATAATAAGGGAAAAGTTGGGTGTCAGCAATTTGTTTTGCCGCATCGAGCGCCATTTCAAAGGCATCTCGACTGTAATCAGCATAAGCTTCGTAGCGGTTAAGCGAATCAACTTTGAGCATGTCAAAAAATAAAAACCGCAAATTGCGGTGACTAATAAACTGGTTCATACTTGGTTAATTATTTGTTTAAAGAGTGTTAGAAAAAACTTGTTAGAAAAGAAACCTTTAATCCTCAAAACAATCTTTAGTGAAAATTGATTAATTTGAGGCAGCAAGTTCTCATTTTTGTTTTAATTTGCAAAAAAAGTATTCTTATGATTTATAATTTAATTTTTATATTAAACCTTTTAATGCCTACAACGCTGAATGTTCCAACTAGTTCAAAGAACATTGTGGTATATCAAGAATCGAACAAAAAACCAGCCAAAGAGACAGATATTTCAGGCTATTGGGAAGGTACAATCTCACGAGACGAAGGTTATGGTAAACGAGTTATGTTCCAAATTGAAGTTATTTTCACTCAAAAAGGTAGAGATATTAGTGGAATCAGCATCGTTAGAGCAACTGATGATACGCGAACCTATAATGCTAAAATGGAATTGTCTGGTAAGATCAAAAGCAGCTATTTAAAATATGTCGAAACAAAAATTGTTGCAAGTGACCCTATTCCAGATGCAGAATGGTGCATCAAAAAAGTAGAATTGATATATAAAAACACGAATAACGTACCAACCCTTGAAGGCATCTGGGAAGGTGCAACGGGTACAAATCGGAATTGTATTCCGGGGCGCGTGTCATTGAAAAGGAAGCCGCCACGTGTTTAAGTAAAATTTTAACTAAAAAATCAAAAACATAAAGATGACATCTCCTAAACACAAATTAACTTTTTGCCACCCAAATCAAGCCTTTCATGGTTTTGGTTCAAAACTATTGATAGTTCTTTTCTTTACATTTAGTCAATTTGTGTTTTCAAGCCCCCCCTCAGTATCAGCACAAAAAGCAAAATATTCAGGCATTTGGCAAGGAAAAGCCACCGTTGATTTTGGTTTTGGCTACCGTGAAGAGTTTGATTATGAAATGGTTTTAACACAAAAAGGGAATAAAGTAGAGGGTGTTTCTACAACTGTATTGACTATTGGAGGTAAAAAATACGTTGCGAAAGCGGCAATTGAAGGTGAAGTCAATGGCAATTATCTAAAATGCCGCGAAACACATAATGTCTATGAGGATAAATTGCCAAATTCGAGCTGGATACCTTTTTCAAAAATGGAATTGATTTACAAGCCAAAAGCCAATTACCAGACCCTCGAAGGTCTGTATGAGTGTACTGACAAAACAGGCGGTAGACTTATTTTAGAGAAAAAACCGCCGCGTGTGTGATTTTTCACCTCATCTTTAACATAGTTTGGGTTGATTTTGGATGAGATTTGGCATAATTTTGTCAATTAAATTACTAAAGAGGATCTATACAATTAATCATTATAAAAATAACATAATATGAGAACGACTAAACACAAACTATTGCATCTAAGACAATTGGGCATAAAATTCTTTTTATTTGCCATTCTTAGTTTTATCCATTTTAATTTTATCTCCCCCTCAGTATCCACTCAAAAAACGGATTTTAATGGCATTTGGCAAGGAAAAGCCTTGGTTGACTGGGGAGAAGGATATAAAGAAGAATTCGATTATGAGATTTTAATCACTCAAAATGGTAAGAAAATCGTTGGATATTCGACCACTGTTTTGAAAATTGGCAGTAAAAAATATATCTCAAAAGCCCTACTTGATGGTGAAGTTCGAGGCAATACCATTATATGTCGAGAAGTTCGTAATGTTTTTGAAGATAAATTGCCTAATGGCTGGGTGCTAATCACAAAAATGAAATTGGATTTTAAAGAGGTTCACAACTATCAAACCCTTGAAGGTCTTTACCAATGTGTTGACAAGACGGGTGGCAAGCTGATATTGGAAAAAAAACCGCCGCGTGTTTAATGTTTTTTTACCCTTTTTCATTTGCAAAAAAACAAAATGGTGATTGAGTTGTTAATTCTGTATTGTTAAAAACAATCATTATTCAATTCAAAATAGTATATTTCTTATGCCTTCTTGGTTAATTTATACATTCATCACGCTCTCTGCCGTTGTCGGTATGGAACTCATGGCTTGGTTCACGCACAAATTTGTTATGCACGGCTTTCTATGGCGTTGGCACGAAGACCATCATTTACCCAAACATTTAAAAGACGGTTTTTTCGAGAAAAACGACCTTTTTTTCCTTGTTTATGCCATTCCAAGTATGTTTTGCTACATGTATGGCTCTTTCACTCAAACATGGGAAGTCTTCTTCATCGGCGTTGGCGTTTCCATTTATGGTCTCATTTATTTTCTCATCCATGATGTTTATATACATCGCCGTTTTGAATGGTTTCCGCTTTTAGATAATTTTTACTCGCGGGCTATCCTTCGCGCTCACGGCTCACATCATGCCAAACAAACCAAAGAAGAAACCGAGTCTTTTGGCTTATTGGTCATTAATCCAAAGTTTTTTAGAAAAAGAACAGCTTGGAAAAAAGCCGTGAAAGATGAATACGAATCGGAAGTAAGTAAGTGATAAGTTGTAAGTGAAACATGAGACATCCCGAATTTTCTAACAAAATAAATTATCACTTGAAAAGCGTCAAATATCCCAATTCCGAAGGAATTAAACATGAATAACCGTAGATGAAATCT
>JAYSQG010000062.1:0-15880 GCA_043721685.1 Saprospiraceae bacterium
GCCTGGATGATTGCCTTCATTCTTGCCGTAACGGGTCTCGCAGTTTATGTATTTTGTGTAACCTGGACCATCTGGGTCGGTATCGGTTCCTGGAACCTGAACCGGACGATCAACTGGGGTTGGGACATTACCAACTTCGTTTGGTGGGTCGGTATCGGTCACGCGGGAACCTTGATTTCAGCTATCCTTTTGTTATTCCGTCAAAAATGGCGGACAGGTGTAAACCGTGCAGCAGAAGCGATGACGATTTTCGCCGTTATTTGTGCGGGTCAGTTCCCGATTATTCACATGGGTCGTGTTTGGATGGCACCTTTCATCTTTCCTTACCCAAATACACGGGGTCCGTTGTGGCCAAACTTTAACTCACCGTTGTTTTGGGACGTTTTTGCGATTTCGACGTATTTCACAGTGTCATTATTGTTCTGGTACACAGGTCTTGTACCTGACTTTGCAACAGTTCGTGACCGTGCGACAGGTTGGAGACGTAAATTGTATTCAAACTTAGCATTCGGTTGGACAGGTTCGGCGAAACACTGGCAACGTTGGGAAGCCTTGTCACTTGTTTTGGCCGGTATTTCCACACCACTAGTATTGTCGGTTCACACAATCGTATCTTTTGACTTCGCAACTTCGGTTATACCAGGTTGGCATACAACCATTTTTCCACCGTACTTCGTTGCGGGTGCGATTTTTTCTGGTTTCGCCATGGTATTGACCTTGATGTTGGTCGTCCGTAAATTGTTGAGATTGGAAGACTATATCACCATTGAGCACATTGAAAGTATGAACAAAGTCATTTTGTTGACGGGTTCAATCGTCGGTGTGGCATATTTGACAGAGTTGTTCATTTCATGGTATTCTGGCTATATTTACGAGCAATTCGCTTTCTACAATCGTGTATTTGGTATCTATTGGTGGGCTTACTTCGGTATGATGTTGTGTAATGTCGTTTCACCACAATTGTTTTGGAGTAAAAATCTACGCCGGAATATATGGGTGACATTCTTTATGTCTATATTTATCAATATCGGTATGTGGTTCGAGCGTTTCGTTATTATTGCTACGACATTGGCGCGTGATTATCTCCCATCTTCTTGGAGTTATTATTCACCGACATGGGTAGAAATTGGTTTGTTTGTTGGTTCTTTAGGCTTGTTCTTTACTTGTTTTTTGATATTTACTCGTATTGCACCTGTTGTAGCGATTGCTGAGATTAAGTCAATCTTGAAAACAATGGGCGATCAATATATAAGACATAACACAGTCGCTGACCAAGCCGCACTAGGACACGGACACGATGAAGAAGAAGAACACGCACACCATTAATGATTGACTATTGATTAATGTTGATTGATTGTTGCTGTTTAAAATAATCACTATTCAAAAAACAATAATCAATGATTTTTATGAAAGATTTAAATTTCTCTATACAATGAAATTTTATAATAAACAAATTCTTTTTGGCTTATACAACGATGAAACAGAGTTGTTATCAGCCGTGACGAAAGCCAATAAAGCGCACCTCGATATTTGGGATGTCTTTTCGCCATTCCCTGTGCATGGTCTTGACCCGAAGTTGCACTTGTCTGAATCTCGTTTGCACCAAGCCGGTTTTATCTACGGTGCGATTGGATTGTTAACAGGCTTCTTGTTTATGACTTGGGCTTTTTGGAGTGATTGGCCCATCATTTTTGGCAACAAACCTTATTGGCCCGTGCCAGCATTTATTCCTGTAACATTCGAGTTGACAGTGCTTTTTGCTTCAATTGGTATGACTGTAACATTTTATACGATTTGCGGAATGGGGCCAGGCATCGAAAATCCAACGCTAGACGACCGTATCACAGATGATAAATTCTGCGTCGCATTTGATGTAACGGGTGCAAGTTCAGAAGAAGTGGATACTTTCAAGAGTTTCTTAAGCACTTCGGGTGCTTCGGAAATCAATCAGAAGTTAATATAAGAATTGAATATTGTTAATTGAATATTGCTTATTGCGAAATAATCAATATTCAATAATAAATAATCAATAGATAAATGGCATTTTAAAGAAATTTTTAGACTAAAAGTCTCTGAAAATAAATCGAAATGAATAAGAAATTTTTAGGCGGATTATTAGCTGCAACGGTTGCAGCATTTGCGTTCGAGGCTTGTTCTCCCGCGCATGGCAACGCTACGGGGCATGAATATATGCCTGATATGGCGCACTCAATTGCTTACGAACCGAACAAAATTGACGAGTATTCACTCCACACATGGAATGAAGGAAGTGTCAAAACGGTGACGCAGCTTTGGGGTACACCACGTTTGCCGATACATGGTACGATTCCGCGTGGTTATGTAGGTATTTCAGCACATGGTTACAGTGCAGACTATATGTCTCACCTTAACGGTGGTGATAGAGGTATTTCAACACCCGTAAACGGTAATGTTCCTTACTATTATTCTGATAATGAAGAGGAACGTACAAGAGCAACTCGTGAAATAACAACGAATCCTTTTCCAATTACGAAAGAACGTTTGGTAAAAGGTAAGGAATTATTCGTCATATATTGTGGCATTTGCCACGGTGCAAAAGGTGCAGGTGATGGTTATTTGGTGCGTGACGATGGTAAATACCCTGCACAACCAGCGAACTTGACGCTTGATACTTTTGCAAACGGCAATGTTGGACGCTTATATCACGGCATTATGTATGGTAAAAACGTTATGAGTGGCTATTCTGATAAATTGAGCTACGAAGAACGTTGGGATGTGATTCACTACATTCGTTCATGCGAAGCAGAAGTTAAAAAGCTCCAATACGATGAAGTTTGGAACACATTCAAACCAAAAGAAGCTGTAACAGATTCTTTGATGAAGGTTTTGTCAGCCGCTAAAATGAAAGCGACACAACCTGCTGTTCCAGCAACAAAAGTAGAAACAGTACCCACTTCAGGTGGTCATTCGACAGGTCATCGTCGTTAATTAGACCCCCTCAGTATAAATGGTAAATTGTGGGTAAAAACGATCTGCCGTTTGCTAATAATTTGGAAATCAATAAGTTAAAAATAATTCGGCGAAATTAAAAGTCGCTGTTTAATGTCTTAATATGAAACAGTTTGCGTTCGAGACAAAGCAAAAAAATGTGTTGTTTAGTTTTATGGCTTTAGGAGTCATATCACTTGCGGCCTCATTTTTTATTGACCCAACGGAACATCACACCCGTTTTTGGACTAACCTTCTGCACAACTCTGCATTTTTTGGCGGTATTGCGTTCATGTCTATTTTTGTAACGGCTGCAACCATTACAATGTACGCAGGTTGGCATACAGCTTTCAAACGTATTTGGGAAGCGATGGGTTTGTTCTTGCCAATTGGTTTGGCTGGTATTGCTATTGTCGGGATTGGTGCGGCTATGGGTTGGCATCATCTCTATCATTGGGCAGATGCTGATTTGGTAAAAGGGGACAAAATCCTTACAGGTAAAGCAGGTTTCTTAAACCTTAAGATGTTCTTCTTGGCAACTTTTGGCTTTGGGGGTATTTGGTATTTCTTTATGCGCAAATTCCGGTCATTGTCTTTAGCTCAAGACGAATCAAGCCCTACTTCCAAAGCAGATTACCCTTGGTATGAAAAAATGAAAGTTTGGGGTGCTATTTTCCTACCAATTGCTGGTTTTACAAGTGCAGCAGCTATTTGGTTATGGCTTATGTCGCTTGATGCACATTGGTATTCAACGATGTACGCATGGTATGCAACTGCCAGCTGGTGGGTAACGTGTTTGGCTCTTACGACTTTGATGTTGATATACTTGAAAGGTAAAGGCTATTTTACTTGGGTAACAGATGAACATTTACATGACTTAGGTAAATTCATGTTTGCGTTCACTATTTTCTGGACTTACTTATGGTTCTCTCAATATATGCTTATTTGGTATGCCAATATTGGAGAAGAAACAATATACTACCGTCAACGAATGGGCGAGTTTCCTGTTTTGTTTTATGGTAACTTAGTGTTAAACTTCGTTTTGCCGTTCCTCATTTTGATGCGTAATGACACAAAACGGAAGTATGGTACACTTACTTTTACTTCGGCTTTGATATTCTTTGGTCACTGGTGGGATTTTTTCCAAATGGTAAAAATCGGTCCTTACAAATCGGCTTTGGCGGATCACGCTGCGGGACATACTGAGGGGGCAACTCATGGCGCTGTTGGCGAAGCAGCACATGGTGCAGTAGAACACGCAACACAAGTTGTTGGTGAACATGCGGCAGGTGCGGCACATGCCGTCGAAGCAGCTGGACATGAAGTTGTACAAGCCGCTGTGGACGCAACACCCGCACTCGATGCTTTACATCAAATGAATATGGATAATTATTTCCACTATACACCAGATATGACTCCTGGTTTTGGTATTCCGGGTCTTTTAGAAATTGGTACATTCTTAGGTTTTACAGCTTTATTTGTGTGGTTTGTATTCAGCCGCTTAGAAAAAGCATCGCTTTATCCTACAAATGATCCTTATTTGGAAGAGACAACGCATCACCATTCTTAGGATTGATTAATGCTTATCGTTTATTGAATATTGATAAAATATATTAAGCTGTATTCAATATATAATGATTGTTCAAAGTACCCCTCAGTATTTTTAGTATTTTAAATATTTATAAAAAATCTAAATAGATTTTTATAACAAAAGCATAAAAGAGCTAATTAAATAGCCTTAAATTTGCAATAAAAATAAATAAATGACAACGTTACTCGTACTGGCAAGTATCGTACTGTTCATAGTCGTAGCAGTACAAATTGGACGAATCAGTGAATTGTCGGCGAAGATTCGGGGCGAAGAAGCTGTTCAAGAGGAAAGCAACAAATCCAACTCACGTTTGGGTATGTTCTTTATGGTTGGCTTTTTAGTCTTCTGTGTGGCTTCTGCTTGGTATTACAAAAACTATATGATTGGATATGGTCCATTGGAACATGCCTCGGAGCATGGAGGAAAGATTCAGTCTTTGTTCAATTGGACATTATTCTTCACGGGTATTGTATTCATTTTGACCCACATAGCGCTCTTTTGGTTTGGTTACAAATATCGAGGTGAGAAAGGACGCAAGGTTCTGTTCATGCCACATGATAACAAACTTGAAGTCATTTGGACTGTTATTCCCGCAGTGGTCATGTGCGGCTTAGTTGTCGGTGGCTTATGGGTTTGGAATGATGCGATGGGCGATGTGAAAGAAGGAGATGAACACCTTGAAATTGAAGCAACGGCTTATCAATTCGGTTGGACACTCCGCTATCCTGGTGTTGATGGTGCGATTGGTACAAAATATTATAAAAATATCGTTCCTGGTTTGAATGATATTGGTGTCGATTTCAATGATCCTAAAAGTCAAGACGACATTATTTTGGCGGGTAGCGAAGTCATGTATATTCCCAAAGGTAAGAAAATACGTATCCGTATTACTGCAAAGGACGTATTGCATAACTTCTACTTACCTCATTTTTCGGTGAAGATGGATGCTATTCCAGGTTTACCTACATATTTTGTTTTCACACCGACATTGACGACAGAAGAGTATCGGATGAATCTGAAAAAATATCCTGAATACAATGTACCTGCCGACCCTGCTGAACCGAATGGTCCACGAAAATGGGAAGTCTTTAACTTTGAATTGGCATGTGCTGAATTGTGTGGTAAAGGACATTTTTCTATGCGTCGTATTGTAAAAGTCGTGGAAATGGCTGAATATGAAAAATGGGCATCGGAGCAAAAAGCATTTTTCCCTGACAATATTGAAGGTAAAGTAGAGCCAGGTAAATACACTTGGTGGAAAGGTAATGGCGAGGCTAAAGCAACAACACCAACAGAAGCAAAGCCAGCTGAGACAGCACCCGCATTACCAGCACCGACAATACACTAAAAAGAGGAGTAGGGATTTTAGATTCAGCTAAATAAAGACCCTTTTTATTGATATATTTTGAAAATACTGAGGGGTATATATTTTTTAAAAAATAACCTTATTTTAGGTTTAACTCATAAAAACGCTTAAAAAATGGCTAACGTCACGTATAAAGACCCGGAAGTCATCGTGGAAGAAACAGGTTGGGAAGACGGTTTTCATGACCATCACCACGGTGATAAATACCAAACTAACTTCTTGTCCCACTATGTATTCAGCACGGATCATAAAATGATTTCCAAACAATTCCTCATTACGGGGATGATTTGGGCATTAATTGGTGCGGGTATGTCTATCATTTTCCGTTTGCAATTGGGCTTCCCTGAGTCGGATTTCAGTTGGTTGCGTCCTTTGCTCGGTAAATGGATTGTCATTAATGAAGACTCGGGTATTGGTAAACTCGAACCAGAGTTTTATTATGCGCTTGTGACCATGCACGGTACAATCATCGTCTTTTTCGTACTGACGGCGGGCTTGTCTGGTACGTTCTCTAATCTATTGATTCCCTTACAGTTAGGTGCTCGTGATATGGCATCTGGCTTCCTTAATATGCTCTCGTATTGGTTTTTCTTCCTTTCGAGCGTTGTCATGTTCTATTCATTGTTCCTTTCAACAGGTCCTTTTGCGGGCGGTTGGACGGCTTATCCTCCCCTCAGTGCTTTACCTCAAGCTTCGAGTGGTTCAGGCGCGGGTATGACATTGTGGACAGTTAGTTTGGTCTTGTTTGTTGTTTCCGTCTTGTTGGGTGGTATCAACTACGTAACAACCGTATTGAACTTGCGCACAAAAGGTATGACAATGTGGCGTATGCCTTTGACGATTTGGGCGTTCTTGATTACAGCGATTCTCGGAATTTTGTCTTTTCCTGTTTTGGCATCAGCATTTTTCTTGTTGATGTGTGATAGAGGTTTGGGTACATCATTCTTTTTGAGCGATATTTTCATTGGTGGCAAAGCGCTTGAGCATGTCGGCGGTAGCCCTATATTGTACCAGCATTTGTTCTGGTTCTTAGGACACCCTGAGGTGTATATCATCATTTTGCCAGCAATGGGTTTGACATCAGAAGTCTTATCAACACACGCACGTAAACCAATTTTTGGTTACCGCGCAATGGTTTATTCGATTTTGGCAATTGCCTTTTTGTCATTCATTGTTTGGGCGCATCACATGTTTATGTCTGGTGTGAATCCATTCATCTCTAACTTCTTCGTATTATTTACTTTGATAATAGCTGTACCGTCTGCGGTGAAGGTATTCAACTGGATAGCAACGCTTTACGGTGGTAATATTCGTTTCAATTCACCGATGTTATTTGCAATGGGTTTCGTATCCATGTTCATTTCAGGTGGTTTGACAGGTATCTTCTTGGGTAACTCTGCTATTGATATTCCGATGCACGATACGTACTTCGTTGTAGCTCACTTCCATATCGTTATGGGTATTGCTGCCTTCTTTGGTATGTTTGCAGGTATTTATCACTGGTTTCCTAAGATGTACGGTCGTTTTATGAACGAAACACTTGGTAAAATCCATTTTTGGGGAACAATCATTGGAGCTTATGCCATCTTCTGGCCTATGCACTATATCGGTTTAGCGGGTGTTCCACGTCGTTATTACAGTTTCGATACTTTCGATGCCTTCAAAGGTTTTGCTGATACCAATAAGTTTATTACAATTGCAGCCATCATTGTTTTTGCATTACAAGTTCTTTTCGTTGTCAACTTCTTTTGGAGTATCTGGCGCGGTAAGAAAATGACAGACAAAAATCCTTGGAAATCAAATTCATTGGAATGGACAACAGCAGTCAATCCTGGACATGGAAACTGGGGTGATAAATTGCCAGTTGTACACCGTTGGGCTTATGATTATGGTAAAGATGGCATCGAATACATTCCTCAAATTGAACCAATGAAGCCAGGTGAAACGCCAGGCGATCATTAACAAAATAAAATTCTGTAAACGTGTCAGTTATAAAAAACGAAAATATTGAGTTGGGTTCATCATTAGCTCTGAAAGTTAGAGATTATGGTGTTCTGATGAAGTTCAAATTGTCTTTAACGGTTGTTTTCTCTGCAGTTATGGCATATTTGATTGCACTCGATTCTAATATAGTTTGGTCAGATTTACTTGTACTGTTTCTCGGTGGACTTTTTACAACTGGAGCTGCGAATGCGCTGAACCAAGTTATTGAAAAAGACTATGATAAATTGATGAAACGTACTGAAAATCGTCCTATTGCCGTAGGTCGTATGTCGGTTTCAGATGGTGTTTTATTTGCAGGTTTACAAAGCCTTGGCGGTATTTCACTTTTAGCGTTTTTCAATCCATTGACGGCTTTTTTGGGGATGGTTTCCTTGATTTTGTATTCTTTTGTCTATACACCAATGAAACGTGTGTCTAATTTTGCAGTAACAATTGGTGCGATTCCTGGTGCTTTACCTATCGTAATTGGTTGTACAGCCGCACAAAATGGGCAATTGACATCTTTGGCATTAGCACTTTTTGGCATACAATTTATCTGGCAGTTTATGCACTTTTTTGCAATTGCTTGGTTAGGTGATGAAGACTATAAAAACGCAGGTTTTTATTTATTACCGACAAGCGATGGTGCAAAAGATGAAAGAGTTGGAAAACAGTCTATTATATATTCGCTCTTTCTGTTACCTGTAAGCTGGATGCCTTATTTATTAGGCGCAACGGGTATCGTTTCAGCAATCATTCTAAGCATTTTAGCATTGGCTTTTGTTTATTATGGTTGGGATTTGTACAAGAAATGTACACGTGAAGCAGCTCGAGCCCAAATGTTTTTTTCGCTCGTATATTTGCCTATTGCACTTTGCGCGCTTTATTTCGATAAAATTGTTTGATAGATATTTTAACAAATTTATCATTCATCACTTATCATTCATAATTACATAAAAATGTCAGTGGCAATAATAAACAGAAGAAATAAGATTCACCCTTGGAAATTCGCGCTTTGGCTCGGTTGCGGGAGTATCACAATGATGTTTGCTGCATGGACAAGTGCTTATGTCGTTAGACAAGCAGCAGGAAATTGGTTAGAATTTAGATTACCAAGCATATTTTTTGTCAATACAGCCGTCCTTATATTGAGTAGCGTTACTTTACAACTCTCTTATATGAGTTTTAAACGTGAAAAAGAAGGATTATACAAAGGCTTATTATTGTTATCAACTGCGTTAGGTATCTCTTTCGTTGTTTTACAATATGTGGCTTGGACAAATATGAAAAGTATAGGCGTGCCGTTGACATTAAATCCTTCGGGCGATTTCATTTATGTCTTTACAAGTTTTCATGCGGCACACGTACTCGGCGGTATAGCCGTTTTGTTCGTCGCTTTGGTTCATGCATTTTCATTGCCTTTCAAACCCACAGCTAAACGCAAATTGCGGTTTGAATTGACACTAACATATTGGCATTTTGTAGATTTTTTATGGATTTATTTATTCTCTTTTTTCCTTTCGCAATCGTAAAAAAAGCAATTTTTACTGAGAGGATAATTTGAGATAAAAATATGGAAATCAATACTTTAAGCAAAGTCAAAAAATAATTTTATACTAATGGCTTCAACAGAGATTTTAGAAAAAGACCAACATCACGACGACCACGCTCATGCTCCTGCAGTAGAAGATTGGAGTGGTGGTATTGAACCGTTTAACGCGAGTTATGGCAAACTCATGATGTGGTACTTCTTGTTATCAGACGCATTTACGTTTGCAGGATTCCTCATCGCTTATGGTTCTTTGCGGTTTAGTATGCCGACATGGCCTGTGCCCGATTTCGTATTCCGCACGTTCCCTTTTGCGGGTGAAACACATTTGCCGCTTCTTTTCGTAACGGTTATGACATTTATTCTTATTGTGTCTTCTGTTACAATGGTACGTGGTGTACAAGAAGGACATCGTGGCAATAAAGGCGGTGTCGTCTTTTGGATGCTATTGACCATTATAGGTGGCGCATCTTTCTTAGGTTGTCAAGCTTGGGAATGGACGACTTTGATTAAAGGTGAAAACATGAGTGTGACGCGCAATCCTTTTGGTCGCCACGAAATTGCAGGTACATATACAATGGACGAACATGGTCACCTTTACGAAAAAGGTGCGACACCAGAAACGTTCAAAAAAGGTGAAGGCTTTTTGATTCATGCAGAACACGGTGCGAATCATGAAGTCGTAACAGATGAAGCTGGCGAAACGAAATTCATCCACAGAACTTATGTAACTGAAACAGGCGAACAAGGTCGATTAGAGTTTGGTCCAAAACAATTTGGTGCTTTATTCTTCTTTATCACGGGTTTCCACGGTTTCCACGTTTTTTCAGGTGTCCTTTTCTTGGCAATTATTGCTATGAATGTAGGCAGTGGTATATACGAGAAACGCAAAAATCACTACGAAATGGTTGAAAAGATTGGTCTTTATTGGCATTTCGTTGACTTGGTTTGGGTATTCGTCTTTTTGGTATTTTATCTTTTATGATACATACCCCCTCAGTAAAAGAAATCAATTTTTTGAAAAAAATATAAAATTTAAAAGAAATGGTCAGCTACGAAGAAGGATTAGCGGTCGTTAAACGCGGTTTTTGGCTACTTGGTGCGATTACTATCGGTGAAGTTTTTGTTGCACTTATTGGCAACGGACACATCATTCCTGGTTTTCATGTACATAAAGCCATCATGTATCCTGTGATGATTTCATTGTCATTATACAAAGCCTATTGGATTGTCTATAATTTCATGCACATGGCTTACGAAGTCAAAGGCTTGGCAATGAGTGTTTTGTTGCCTTGTTTGCTACTTGTTTGGGCGGTTATTGCTTTCTTTCAAGAAGGCAGCTCTTGGGGTGAAAGTCGCCAAAAGATAAAAGATAAAAATGAAAAGGTCGTCAAACCAGCCGCCAAAGCGACTGGAATGATAGATACTAAAACGCTCGAATCGAGCCAAATACAATAAAAAAAAAGGCGGGGCTAACAGTTCCGCCTTTTTTGTTTAAACACTCAACCTTTTGATAATCAAGTTGTTAGTATGAAGACAACTTAACCCAAAAAGAAATTAATATTTTCACCATTCACCATTACTTTTATGACAATTGAAAAGCAAAAGAGAAGCAAAGGTATCATTCAGGTGCTCGTGGTATCCTTATTTTTGGTAATTATACCTTTGGTCACTTTTTTTGTACAAAGAAAGGGTATGGCAGAAGGTATTGAGTTATACAAAGACTTAAAGAAGAACTTAGGGCAAATGCCAGCCCAATTCGAAGCAACAAATTACTCAAATGAGACTTTTGATGCTACTAAATTGAGTGGTCAAACACTTGTCGCTTCGTGGGCAACGGCAGAAAGCCGTGATTCGATTTTATCCATTATGCGGACGATAAACCGTATTACACAATTTCAAGAAGAGGTTGACAACTTGCAATTCATAACTTTTGATACAGCTACAGACACCACTTTCTTTAAGAATTACTATTTCAATTTAACTCGAAACGAGCGTGCAAAGTGGTTGATACTGAGGGGGGGCAATGACATTCAGCAAAGCATAAAACTGCCGAATGATTATTCAATTGCTTTGATTGACACAAGCGGCATTATTCGTCGTTTTTATGATATTCGTGAAGCAAATGAACGTAGAATCCTGATTGAGCATATTTCAATCATGCCTTTAAAGAAAAAAAAGACAATCGAAAAGAAAGATCAAAAGCAAATGTAAGTTATGATGAATTATTGCAAGTAATTCATTATCAATTGTTTATAAAAATAAAATACCAATAACTTAATTTTATGGAGAATACTGCCTTAGCAAAGAAATTGAACGTTTATGCGACCATCGTTTCTGTTGTTGTTTTACTTTTAGTAGCAACGATGCGTCAAATTCCACGCCTTGATTTAGGCATTGATTTTTCATTTTTGCCCGCTATTTATTCGTTTACAAATCTATTAGCGGCTGTTTTTTTGATTTTTGCCTTGAATTTTATTCGTCAAAAGAAAGTGGAACAACATCGAAAAATGATTTATGGCGCATTGACCATGTCCACACTATTCCTTCTGATGTACGTTTTATATCATATCACTACGCCAGAAGTGAAGTATTGTGGAGAGGGCTCGATGCGAACGCTTTACTTTTTTTTGTTGATAACACACGTCGTTTTGGCAGCCGTTAGTTTCCCTTTCATTTTGTTCACATTCGTTCGTGGTTATACGATGCAAGTCGAAAAACATAAACGGATGGCAAAATGGGTTTTCTGGGTGTGGTTATATGTAGCTATTTCAGGTCCCGTTGTTTATTTAATGCTTAGACCATGTCTGAATAGCTGAAAATAGTAAAATTTCGTTTTATCTTTGTCTAAAATTATAAAGAAATGAAAAAAATACTGAGGGGGGCAATTTTAGTGTTTGCCTTGACATTTATCCAAAATATAGAAACAAATGCACAATGTCCGATGTGCCGTACAGGTTTGGAAAGCAATCTGAAAAATGGCGGAACGATGGGACGCGGCATCAATGCAGGCATTTTAATGCTGTTTGCCATGCCTTATGCACTCGTCGCGGGTATCGCTTATGTGTGGATAAAAAATAAAAAAGGCAATGAAGACCAAGAGCTTGAAGCTGAAATGGCTGAAATTGCTTAACAACAAAAAAATCCTTCCAAGCGAACTTGGAAGGATTTTTTTGTAATGTCTAAATCACTTGAAGATATTTTAGCAGCCAAACTAAGAAAAATATCCCCGCCGCAGAAGATGTTAAATAGCCGAGCCAATATTGACCAATGGCATAAAACACGATACTAGCGACCAAAGCGATAAGCGCAAACCAAAGCCATTTTTTGACTGGGTCTTTGGTGTCAATACCTGCCTTTGCAAGCATTTTTTCAAATTTTGCTAATTTTTTTTGCGCTTTGAACTCTTTTTTCAAAGCAGATGACTGTTGTTCAACGGTTGTTGCAGATGCGTGTGTTGAAGAAACGATGGCACCAACAGGTTGAATGAACAAAAATGCGCCCATTATGAGCAGTAAAGTAGTTCTCAAAATTTTCATAGAAAAATTGGTTTAAATGTGAAAAATAAGGTTTTGAATCGAGGACAAGTTAGCGTGTTTTTCAAAAAAGGAGATAGAAAAAATGAAACATTCAAAACATAAATGCTTTTTCAATATTTTTTCTGATACGACAAGAAAACAAGGACGTTTCATAAGCGGTCACGAATCAGACCACTTTGTTGAATATTTTGCTTGACCCACTTAAACCATGTAATGACCAAGGCAGGGTAAACAATCACACTGCCTTTGTTGAAATAAACGGCATCATCTAATTGCCAATGGTGAAGATGCATTATCGCTCTTGTCATACCACAGCCGAAACATTCAATATCGAAAAACAATCTGGAAGGGCATAGAATAACCTTACTCTCATCAAATAGATCGGCAGGTAAAATCCAAAGAACAATAGGTACTATCAATAATGAAAACAACCAAAACTTTTGTAGTGTTTTTGTTTTTAGTAACATCATATTACTCTTTAAACTTAATTTTAGTAAAGTGCAAAAAAAAACATGGTTTCTTTGTAAAACCTTCATTGTATTCAGGTTAACAAAAAAACCATGTTTTCAATTTTTGCGTTATTATTTATAGTATTTGCTCATTTTTACAAACGCATGAATAACACCAGGCAGCCAACATAATGCAGTGAGTATAAGGTTGGTCCACCAATCATTACCTGTCCAGTTGTCCATGAGACCCATAAGTAACCAGCCCCATCCCAAAATGGCTCCAACAATGTACAAGCCTTTTGGGATGTCTGAACTACTTGTTCCTTTACCCATTTTCTTAGATAAGAATTTTTGAGCGGCTTTCAATTCAATGGTTTTTTTCAACCCCAATTTTTTGCCAGTCATTTCGCGATACTTCGATGGCGTAAGGCTTAAAAATTTTTCGATGTTCATTTTTGCCATTTCAGGGGAAACGACAGACATCTCTGATTCTGATTTAAACTGATTTGCCCAATTACTGGAACTAACAGAAATTGAATTGAAAGTGGCTGAATTAGCTACTTTGGGTTCGATTGTGGCAGAGGCAGGCTGTACATAGAATCCGCCAATAAGAACCAAAAAACAGGTTGTTAAGATTTTTTTCATATTAAGTTTTTACTAAGTTAAAAAAATTTGAAATCGTAGGCAATTTAGTTTGTTTTTTGAAAAAAAAAAACTTTATATAATTTTATAAAAACTATTATTTCCCTCTATAAATTCCTACCGATAAATTTATCCAACCTAAAATAAAAAACAAGCCGCCCACAGGTGTCACAAGACCTAACCATCGCACCCCCTCAGTACCCAAGACTTCTGCCAATGTAAAACCATAAAGTGACCCCGAAAAGCATAAAATACCCACAGCAAACAAGCCGAGACTCCGTCTAATATTCTGATTATCAACAAATTGTGAAATGATAACTGTTAATGCCATTGCTAAGGCGTGATAGAAATGGTATTGCACACCCGTCTTAAAGGTCTCGATTTGCAAAGGCGAAACAAGCGTTTTTAAGCCATGCGCGCCAAATGCGCCAAGCACAACAGCAAGTCCTGCAAGTAGGGTAGCGGCGGCGAGCCAATTTTTATTTTTCATGGTTGGTATTTTTATTTTATTTGCCAATCAATCGGCTGTAAATCACTCATTTTCAAATAGTTATTGGCTTTTGAGAAATGACGGCAGCCTGAAAAAGCATTGCCTGCAAGCGGCGACGGATGTGCCGATTCGAGGACAAGGTGCTTAGGGGTATCAATCAATTCCTTCTTTTTCTTAGCGAAATTTCCCCACAGCATAAAGACTAAATGTTCCCGTTCATCCGACAGCTTTTTGATAACAGCATCTGTAAAAAACTGCCAACCTATTTGTTTGTGCGAACCAGCATTGTTTTTTTCAACCGTCAACATAGCATTTAGTAGAAAAACGCCTTGATTTGCCCATGCCGTTAAATCGCCATGTATGGGTCTTGGAAAACCTAAATCGGCTTCAATCTCCTTGTAAATATTCTGCAAAGAGGGTGGAATTCTGACCCCTTTTGGCACACTGAACGACAAACCCATCGCTTCACCGGGATTGTGATAAGGGTCTTGCCCTAATATGACGACTTTCACATTATTAAAAGATGTGGTATTGAAAGCATTGAAAATCAAAGGTCCGGGCGGGTAAATCGTTTTGCCTTCGGCAATTTCATTTTTTAAAAAAGTCGTTAATGTTTGAAAATAAGGTTGTTCAAACTCGCTTGCGAGGGCTTGCTTCCAGCTTTCTTCGATGCGTACATTACTCATTCCTGATAGGTTTTGGATGATTATTGAATTGTAAAAGTACAACAGTCAATCGTTTCCTACCAAAATTAGGCGATTATTTTCTGAAATTACTGAGGGGGTGGTTTTTACTGGAGGTAGTTGTTTTCAGTCAACACAAAAGGATTGACTTTTTTCTTCAAAAACCATGTTTTCAAGCGGTATGATGCGCTTTCCCAATAGTGATAGGTTTCAAAACCGTAGCGTTCAAACACAATTTTGTTGCGCCAAAGGGCGGTTTCGATATAAATGGGTAAACGGGCTTGATTGGCTTTATCAAAAACGAAATTTTTGATTTCGATGGCGGTTTTATTGCCACGCATATTGTCAGGTAGAGCGAGACACCATATATATATGCCTTTTTCGTCGGCAGGGCGAACGGATTTGATATAGGCATCACGGCGGAACATATTCAACAGTTTTCTTAAATTTAAAGCGGTAATGATGAGTTTGAACAAGTTGAAATAATCCCTCATATCCATTTTTATCGGTTGCTCGCAACAGACAACTAAACCTTTTGAATCGGAAGTAATGAAAAGACCGTTGCGCTTTAATGCAAATTCAAAGGCATAGTCGGCAAGCCGATTTATCATTTTCTCTTTG
>JAYSQG010000063.1:0-12802 GCA_043721685.1 Saprospiraceae bacterium
TGAAAGACATGAAAGACATGAAAGACATGAAAGACATGAAAGACATGAAAGACATGAAAGACATGAAAGACATGAAAGACATGAAAGACATGAAGATGGACAAAAAGAAGTAATAACAATGGATTAATTCACGCTTTAAAATCAAAAGTTATGATGTACGATGGTTATCATTTTGGCGGAATGCACCTTATGTGGTGGTTCATTTGGATTATGTTTATGGTGATAATTTTTGCAACACCTTACAATATTCCAGGTCAGCGAATGAGAAAAGATTCGCCCCTCGACATTTTACAGAAACGTTTTGCCTCTTTTATCTCACTTACACGGCTTACGATGGCGTAAATGCGTTGGGAGCATTAGCAGTATCAAAAGACTTACAGCATTTCGACAAGATGGGATTGATAGTGCCACAGATTTCTTATGATGAGTTCAGCCATTTAGCAGAATGTAAATGTATCATTCATACAAAATATCTCCGCTACAATGAACGAGGTCGTATTCTTGAAAAACAGGGTAAGAAAGTATTGGTATGGGATAAAGACGTCGTTTTCTTTCCAAGGAGAATAAACGGTAAATTATACTTCCTGCATCGCATAAAACCCGATATTCAAATCGTTGCAGTCAATAATTTAGAGGAACTTAATACTGAATTTTGGCAACGCTATTTTCTTGATTTTAATAACAACATAGTGCTTTCACCAAAATATGACCACGAAGTCAGTTATATAGGTGGCGGATGTCCGCCGATAGAAACAGAAAACGGCTGGTTATTGATTTATCATGCCGTTCATGATACCATCGAAGGTTATGTTTATTCAGCTTGTGCGGCATTACTTGATTTGGAAAATCCACAAAAAGAAATTGCCCGACTGCCCTACCCTTTGTTTAAACCCGAACAAGCGTGGGAATTGAAAGGAGAAGTCAATAATGTGTGTTTCCCGACTGGCACTGCCTTGTTTGAAGACACATTATACATT
The DNA here is from genome assembly GCA_043721685.1 of Saprospiraceae bacterium. Taxonomy (GTDB): domain Bacteria; phylum Bacteroidota; class Bacteroidia; order Chitinophagales; family Saprospiraceae; genus JAAFJT01. The sequence goes on from JAYSQG010000063.1 coordinate 978, forward strand.
TATTACGGTGCTGCCGATGAGTTGATTGCATACGCCTCCGTCAGTATATCTGAATTATTAAAAGAGTTAATGCTTAATATAAAAAAAGAGGATAAAGCAAGTTGTTGTGAAACGTCTTAAAGATTCTGTTGATTGAATTTTTAAAAATATCTAAATAATTTTAATCGTCATTAATAAAAAAAATAAGCATGAGGGTAATAAAATTAAAAACAAATATTAATTGTGGTGGTTGTATCGCATCAGTAACGCCTTTTTTAAATGCCAATCCAGACATTAAAAAATGGGAAGTGGATACCACTAATCCTCAAAAAGTGCTTACTGTGCAAACAGAGCATTTGGAAGGAAATGATATAAAAACTATTGTTCAAAAAGCGGGTTTTAAGCCGGAAATATTGCAAGAGATGTGAATGTATTTTAAAGGTTTCTAAATGTTCAACCAAATATCTACACATGATGGAAAATAAAAAAATCATTGAATTATTAGGCGACAAAGCGGAATATCTATTAAACCACACTTGTACAACTATTGATAAAGAAACAATTCACTTACCTTCGCCAAACAATGTGTCGGAGATATGGATGAATAGCAACCGCAACAATCAAGTTCTTCGGAGTTTACAAGCCTTATTGGGTCATGGACGGTTGGGCGGAACGGGTTATTGCAGTATTTTTCCCGTTGACCAAGGCATTGAACACAGTGCGGGTTCTGCCTTTTCGCCTAATCCTATTTATTTTGACCCTGAAAATATCATTAAACTCGCCATAGAAGGAGGTTGCAATGCGGTGGCTTCCACTTTCGGCGTTTTGGGCATTATGAGCCGTAAATACGCCCATAAAATCCCTTTTGTTGTCAAAATTAATCACAATGAATTATTGAGTATTCCTAATCGTTATGACCAAACTCTGTTTGGAACGGTAAAAAACGCTTGGGATATGGGTGCAGTTGCCGTAGGTGCGACGGTCTATTGGGGCAGTGCAGAAAGCACGCGACAACTGAAAGAAATTGCTGAGGCTTTTCAATTAGCCCATGAATTGGGTATGGCAACTATTTTATGGTGCTATACGCGCAACAATGCTTTTAAAGTAGAAGGTGTGGATTATCATACATCTGCCGACCTGACTGGACAAGCCAATCATCTCGGCGTTACGATTCAAGCAGATATAATAAAACAGAAACTACCGACCAATAATGGTGGTTATTTAGCGACTAAACAAGGCAAAACAAGTCCAATTGTTTATGAAAAACTCACATCCGAGCATCCGATTGATTTAACCCGTTATCAAGTATTAAATTGTTACAGTGGTCGCGTAGGACTCATAAACAGTGGCGGTGAAAGTTTGGGAGAAAGCGATTTGAAAGAAGCGGTTATCACCGCTGTTATCAATAAACGGGCAGGTGGCATGGGTTTAATTCTTGGCAGAAAAGCATTTCAACGTCCTTTTACTGAGGGGGTTGACATGTTGAAAGCTATTCAAGATGTGTATTTGGATAATAATATAACAATAGCGTAAAATGACATTCTTAAAGTGGCTTTTCAAAAAGCTTTTCATCAAAAAGTGTTGCCAATGACAGCTAAAACGAATTACCTTATCCGCCGCACGCACCGCTACATGGGCGTTTTGCTCGGCATACAATTTTTTATGTGGACGATTGGCGGACTGTATTTCAGTTGGTCAAATATGGACGAAATTCATGGTGATTTCCAGAAAAAACCACCCCCTCTCCTTAGGAGTCCTCACGGACAGTATAAAGCTGATTTGGACTTCGTTTCGCCTTCTATTGCCTTGAAAAACTTAAAAACGAAGGTGGGAGTGGACTCTATTCTGGCAGTTACTTTGATTGATGTGTTGGGCAAACCGACCTATCGCATCGAGTTTTTGCATGGCGGACACCATAAAATGTATCAACTCGCCGATGCTCAAACAGGTACTTTGCGCGACCCCCTCAGTATAGATGAGGCTACGGCGTTGGCAAAACAGCAATATAATGGTGAAACGACGGTAAAATCTGTTGAATTAATCAAAGATGTGAACGGACACCATGAATATCGAGAAAGTCCACTGCCTGCCGTTGCTGTCACCTTTGAACAGCCAATGTCAACAACGGTTTACGTGGCAACTGAAATGGGCATTGTCACTAAATATCGCAACGACAAATGGCGCATTTTCGACTTCCTTTGGATGCTGCATACAATGGATTATCAAACAAGAGACAATTTGGGCAATTGGCTGTTGCGTGCTTTTTCTATTTTTGGTTTATTGACCATTTGTTCGGGTTTTACCCTGTTTTTTATCAGTTCAAAAAGATTAAAAAAATGAAAAATGAAAAAGATTTCATTCCCGCATTAGGCTACGATTTTTTGACTGCCTACTATGATTTGACCATAAAATTGACGATGCCTGAAAAGAAATTCAGGCGTTTATTGGTTGAAGAAGTCAATCCACAGACGGGAGAAAAGATATTAGAATTTGGTTTTGGAACAGGGCAAAACTTGCTTTTAATGAAAAAGCAAAACGTTGATATTCAATTGATTGGATTAGATATTGACCCAAAGGCAAAAGAAATTGCTGTCTATAAACTGGCTAAAAACAGCCTTGATATACCTTTGAATTTGTATGACGGTGGTGTGTTTCCTTTTGCTGAAAATCAGTTCGATAAAGTATATAGTTGTTTGGTTTTTCATCAATTAGATGCCGAAACCAAATTGAATTGTTTGAAAGAAATCTATCGGGTTTTAAAACCAAACGGTAAGTTAATCATTGCGGATTGGGGAAAGGCAGCGAATAGTTTAATGCGCTTAACTTTTGGTTTGGTTCAATTATTAGACGGTTTTCAAACGACAAATGACAATGTTAGAGGATTTATGCCTCAATTTATCGAAGGCGTAGGTTTCAAAAACGTGCAAGTCAGTCAGTCCATTAATACCGCAATCGGTACATTTTCTTATTTTCAAGCAATTAAATAAAACAGTGCCAATAGCATTATTAAAGATTTTACAACTCATTGTACACTATGGGTTTCATCTTATTTTCCCTGCCTTAATAGCTTTTTGGTTTTTCCGTCCATTTTGGTTAAAGGCATGGTTGGTTATGATTGCTACTATGTTGGTTGATTTAGACCACCTTTTAGCCAATCCGATTTTTGACCCGAACAGGTGCAGTATTGGTTTTCATATCCTTCATTCAAAAATGGCAATTATCGGATATGTTATTATGCTGTTTTCTCCTAAAACAAGGGTAATCGGCGTAGGTTTAGTGTGGCATATGATGACAGATTACGCGGATTGCCTTTGGATGCATTACTTAGAAACACACAAATTTTAAAAACAATTATTAAAAACAAGCAGAATGGAGAATCAACACAGTAATCAAAAATACACTTGCCCCATGCACCCGCATATTTTGCAGGATGCGCCAGGCAAATGCCCCTTGTGTGGGATGAAGTTAGAGCCGATTGCTGCGGTGGGCGATGCACACGGCAAACATAATAATCATTCGGGAATGATAGCCGATTTTAAAAAACGGTTTTATGTCGTTTTGGCGTTGACCGCTCCCATTATGTTGTTATCGCCAATGATACAACAATTTATGGGTGTGAATTGGCAGTTTGAAGGCTCAAAATATATTCTTTTGGCACTTTCAACAGTCGTTTACTTTTATGGTGGAATGCCTTTTTTGAAAGGATTGGTTGATGAAACAAGGGCTAAGAACCCAGGCATGATGTTTTTGATTGGCTTTGCGATAACGGTTGCCTATATATATAGTGTGGCGGTGGTGTTTGGTTTGGAAGGCATGGATTTCTTTTGGGAGTTGGCAACCCTCATTCTGATAATGCTTTTAGGGCATTGGATTGAAATGAAATCCGTAGCGGGTGCGTCACGAGAGTTGGAATTATTGGTGCAACTCATGCCCTCAGAAGCTCACATGGTCATGCCAAATATGGTGCATGATGTGAAAACCGATACTTTGAAAGAAGGCGATATTATACTTATTAAGCCCGGTGAGAAAATCGCTGCGGACGGTATTGTTTTAGAAGGCGACAGTTATTTGAATGAAAGTATGCTGACAGGTGAATCGAAACCTGTACATAAAGAAACAGGCGATAAAGTTATTGCGGGTGCGATAAATGGCAATGGTTCTATCAAAGTGACGGTTTCACATGGGGCAAAAGACTCTTATTTATCAAAGGTCATTAAGTTGGTTCAAGATGCTCAAAATGCTAAATCTAAGACACAACTTTTGGCAGATACGGCTGCTAAATGGTTGACAATCATTGCGTTATTGGCGGGTATTTCTACTTTTTTATATTGGTATTTGACTGGTCAACCCTTAGCTTTTGCGATGGAACGCATGGTGACGGTCATCGTTATTTGTTGCCCTCATGCTTTGGGTTTGGCGGTTCCGTTGGTCGTTGCCAAATCAACGGCTATGTCCGCTCAAAGTGGCTTATTGATAAAAAACAGAACTGCTTTTGAAAATTCAAGGAAAATTACCACCATCGTTTTTGATAAAACAGGCACTTTGACAGTAGGTAAATTCGCGGTTTCAAAGGTTATTTCTTTAAAAAAAGACATAAATACTGAGGGGGTCATTCGTTTGGCGGCTGGCTTGGAACAAAAATCCGAGCATCCGATTGCAACGGGTATTTTGCAAAAAGCAAAGGATTCAAATATTGCGATTCCTGCAAGTGAAAATTTTAAAGCTATAACAGGCAAAGGCGTTGAAGCGACTGTTGAGGGTAAAAAAGTATCGGTTGTTAGTCCTGGGTATTTGAAGGAAAACAATATTTCTATTCCCGAAGGCTCAACCACAAATGAAACAGAAACGGTTGTTTTTGTATTGATAAACAATGAGTTAGCAGGTTTTATTGCTTTGGCAGATGAGATTCGACCTGAATCTGCAGAAGCGATTCGGACGCTAAAAGAAAACAATATCAAGTCTATTTTACTGACGGGTGACAACGCCAAAGTTGCTAAAAGTGTCAGCGAAACATTGGGCATGGCGAGCTATTTTGCCGAAGTTTTACCACATCAAAAATTAGAAAAGATAAAAGAACTGCAAAGTCAAGGCGAATTTGTAGCTATGACAGGCGATGGTGTCAACGATGCCCCTGCTTTGGCAATTGCCGACATCGGTATTGCCGTCGGCAGTGGCAGCGATATTGCCGCAGAAACGGCAGGAATCGTTTTGGTCAATAGCAATCCAAAAGACATCGTAAACCTTATATTATTTGGCAAAGCCACGTATCGTAAGATGATTCAAAATTTAATTTGGGCAACAGGTTATAATGTAGTTGCATTACCCTTAGCGGCAGGTGTTTTGTATAATCAAGGCATATTATTAAGCCCTGCAGTTGGTGCTGTTTTGATGACTTTGAGTACCGTGATAGTTGCTATAAATGCCAGTTTTTTAAAAATCAGGCAGACATAAAATGCAAAGTGCCCCCCTCAGTATAAAGCCTTTAAAAATAAGATTTTAACTATTATCTAAAACAAAACTCGTAACATTGCGTTTTATGACAATGAAATTTATTCTTTCCATATCACTCAACATAATATTGTTATTTGTCTTTTCGACAATGACAACAACAGTTGTGTGGGCATGTAGCGGAAAAAATAAATGTACAAAAGAAATAACTGAACACAAAGCTAAATCCAAATGTCAAAAAGATTGCTGCAAAAAACCTTGCTCTGATTCTAAAAATAAGAAAAAAGGCTGTTGTGGTGATGATTGTTCTTGTTCGCCTATTATAATTGTTATGGGCGATTTACCAAATCCATTGTCCTTTGATGATGTCCCTTTTTACCCTGTTTTTAGCATAAAAAATGCTTTTTTTTACAAACAGGCTTTCCCTAAATCCTCTATTCAAGACATTTTGCAGCCGCCAATAAGTGTACTCTCTATCTGATAGCCACAAGTCTATCTTGCCGTTTTTTATATTGTAAATCGGCTCATTTCTTTTATTTTCAATTTATAAAAAAACTAATAATCAGATGTTTATCGAAATGAAAACATTTGAGCTATTTACATTTCTGTTTATACTACATTCATTGCAGTGCTAATGAATTGTCGTAGAATAGGTATGGTCACTTTATTATTTACTCATTTTTATACCCCTCAGTATTTTATGAGATTTTCAAATTAATTAAATTTAGAAAAAAATGAAAAAAGTAATTCAATCAATAGCAATCATCGCTTCATTTGCCCTTTCATTTGCCGCTTGCAATAATGGTAGCAATGCGACAACAACAGCAAAAACGGCTAACGAAACTGCTAAATCACAGGCAGAAACACCTACGACGGCAACAAACGCCCCTTCAGCCGTTTCTATGGGTGAAATTTTGAAAGGCTATTTGTCACTTAAAAATGCCTTGACTGCCGATAAAACGAAAGAGGCTGCCACCGCAGCAACGGCATTGGAAGCAACTATCAAAGGTTTTAACAAAACTGCTTTGAGTGCAGAACAAAAAAAGGTGTTTGATGACGTAGAAGACGATGCCCGCGAACACGCTGAACATATTGGTTCGAATGGTGGAAACATCGAACATCAGCGTGAACATTTTGACACATTGAGTAAGGATATTTACGCCTTAGTGAAAGCCTTTGGTACGGGACAGCCTTTGTATCAAGATTTCTGTCCAATGTACAATGATAAAAAAGGGGCAATTTGGTTGAGTGAAACCAAAGACATTAAAAACCCTTATTATGGTAAAAAAATGTTGTCTTGTGGCAGTATGAAAGAAGAGCTAAAATAAAGGAAAATGAGCCGTTTCAAAAAAATAATAGTCGCTTTACTCATCGTTTTTATAGCGATTCAGTTTGTCCAACCTGCCCACAATACAAGTGGGCAGGTGTTGGCAACTGACATTACAAAGGTCTTTTTCGTACCAGATAGTTTGCAAATGCTCTTAAAAACCGCTTGTTACGACTGCCATAGCAACAATACGAATTATCCTTTTTATGCTTATATTCAGCCATTGGGTTGGCTCTTAAATAGTCATATTCAAAAAGGCAAAAAACAGTTGAATTTTAATAACTTTGGGTCATTGCCCAAGCGGAGGCAAGCGAGTAAATTAAAATCAATCGTCAGTCAAATAAAAGACGAAGCCATGCCTTTACCCGCTTATACAATGCTTCATAAAAATGCTATTTTAACAAAAGAAAAAAAAGATTTAATCATCAATTGGGCAAATATTTTAAAAGATAGCCTTTCACAGTTTTAAAAAATGAGTATTAAAATGAAAAAAATACATCTTATAATCGGATTTTTCATAATCGTCAACAGCCTTTTAGCACAACATTTAACACCACCGCCATTGCGAACAACTAAAATCGCAACAATACCCCCCCCTCAGTACGTAGGCAAAAAAGTAGTGTATCACCTCTACATAAAAGATACAATTGTCAATTTTACAGGCAAATCTAAGCGAGCCATTGCCGTAAATGGACAAATTCCGATGCCAACGCTCACTTTTACGGAGGGGGATACGGCTGTCATTTACGCACACAATGAACTCAATGAAGAAACTTCTTTGCATTGGCATGGCTTGTTCTTACCTAACAAAGAGGACGGTGTCCCCAATTTGACACAAATGCCGATTGAGCCACACACAACGCATTTATACACTTTTCCCATTATTCAACACGGGACGCATTGGTATCACAGCCATTCGGGTTTGCAGGAACAAATCGGGATGTATGGCAATTTTGTGATGAATAAAGCCCCAAATGCCCCAAATTTGAGACAAGACATTGATGATTTACCCACTGTTCCGCTTATTTTGAGCGAATGGACGGATTTGAATCCCAACAACGTTCACCGGATGTTACACAATGCAACGGATTGGTTTGCGATAAAAAAAGGCACGACGCAGAGTTATGCAGAAGCCATCAGACAAGGTTATTTTAAAACAAAAGTCCTCAACGAGTGGAAGCGGATGACCGCTATGGACGTGAGCGATGTCTATTACGAGAAATTTTTAATCAATGGCAAAAGCGAAAGCCAGTTGTCTCAATTCAAAGCGGGTGATAGAGTGCGTTTGAGGGTATCAAACGGAGGAGCTTCCACTTATTTTTGGTTGACTTATGGCGGTGGTAAAATGACTGTTGTAGCGAATGATGGCAACGACGTAGAGCCTGTGGATGTGGATAGATTAATCATTGCGGTGTCTGAAACGTATGATGTTGTCGTGACGATTCCAGATAACAAGTCGTATGGTTTTTTAGCAACGTCTGAAGACCGCATCCGGTCTGCCACCTTGTATTTGGGGGGGAGCGAGAAGCAAGCTGCCCCGCCTCTGCCACGATTGAAATATTTTGACGGTATGGCGATGATGAACGGCATGATGAAAATGAACGGCAATTTAGATGATATGGGCATGAATATGTCTTTAAATCAAATGGACATGAATGTCGTCATGTATCCAGAAATCACAGGCGCAGTAGGTGAAAAAGCGGCAAAACACGATATGAGTAAGCACGATATGGATAAGATGGATATGCCAATGAAAGACGTACAAAAGACCGAAGACCAATACAACAGTAACAAATTGTCGGACATTGTAACGCTGAATTATGCCATGTTGAAATCACCTTACAATACGACATTGCCGAAAGATGCGCCCGTAAAAGAACTGAAATTTGTTCTATCGGGCAATATGAATCGTTATGTGTGGAGTTTAGACAATAAAGTGGTGTCCGAAGCGGATAAAATAATGATTAAAAAAGGAGAAAACATCCGCTTAGTTATTTATAACAATTCGATGATGCGCCATCCAATGCATTTGCACGGTCATGATTTTAGAGTCCTAAATGGACAAGGCGATTTTGCACCATTGAAAAACGTTATAGACATTATGCCAATGGAAACGGATACTTTGGAGTTTAACGCCAATGTAGAAGGCGATTGGTTTTTTCATTGCCATATTTTATACCACATGATGAGTGGTATGGGTCGCGTTTTCACCTACGAAAATCAAGCACCTAATCCATTGATTCCCAATCCCAAATTGGCACAACGTCAATTGTTTGCCGATGATAAACGGTTTCATTTGATGATCAGTAATGATCTTGCAACCAATGGAAACGACGGAGAGTTGATGTACCAAAGCACCCGTTGGAGTATTGGTACGGAATGGCGTTTGGGCTATCACGACAAGCACGGCTACGAAACAGAGACGCATATTGGGCGATATATTGGTAAAATGCAATGGTTTATGCCGTTTGTTGGCTTCGATTGGCGATATCGGAAGTTGGGCATAGATGAACATGAGCAGAATTTGTTCGGTCAAATCAATACGAAGGACAACAGGCGACTTTTCAGTGCGGGGTTCAATGCAACGCTACCGATGTTGCTCATGTTTCAAGCCGAAGTCTATCACGATGGCAATGTGCGGTTGCAATTTATGCGCGAAGATATACCTGTTTCAAAACGCTTACGTGCTGGTTTTATGGTCAATTCTGACAAGGAGTACATGGCAGATTTGCGCTATATTTTAGCACGAAATGTATCTGTTAGAACACATTATGATAGTGATATGGGTTTTGGGGTTGGATTGAGTTTGAATTATTAGAAAGGATATTCCTCCCGACTATTTCGGGATGCACCATTAGTATTTTTGGTAATGGGGTAATGATTTTTAGAGGCGTTCAATGTTAAATGTGTGAATATTACAATTTATTAAAAAAATTGTGTAACTTGTTATTTTGAAAAAACAACCACCTTTACATCTAAAAGGAAAGGATTATTTCCAAAACACAAACCAAAACAGCTGGTAAAAGTAGTTTATATTCATTAACAAAAACATACAAAATATGCTGATTCAATTCAATACAGACCACAATATACATGGTCGGGAAGCACTCGAAGCCAAATTCTCAACTTTAATCACAGAAGGGCTAAGTAGATTTAGTGGTCAAATGACACGCGTGGAAGTGCATCTTTCAGATGAAAACGCCAATAAAAGTGGACTAAACGATAAACGCTGTTTGCTTGAAGCACGCCTTGAAGGTATGCAGCCCATCGCCGTTTCAAATCATGCTAATAACCATGAATTGGCAGTGAAAGGGGCGATTAACAAGTTAAAAACGTCCATAGATAATAAAATAGGGCATTTGAAAAATCATTAATCCCTTTTTAGACATTACGATATCAAAATACTGAGGGGGGCAATTTACGAATTGCCCCCCCTCAGTATTATTAGTAAAAAGATGAAGTTTTCATCACCTCAAATCCAAACCTCGAAGTTTCGGTGCCTTTATCCAAGCCGTTGTCACCACAACCATGGTCATCACACCACCGAAAACAACGGCAGGCACTAAACCCATCAGTCGCGCCGTTGCACCAGACTCAAATGCGCCTAATTCATTGGACGAACCAATGAATAAGCTGTTGACCGCTGATACACGTCCACGCATTTCGTCAGGCGTAAACAGCGAAACGATGGTGCCACGAATGACCATACTGACATTGTCAAAGAAGCCTGTACCCGCCAACATGATGAGAGAAAACACAAAATTATGCGATAAAGCAAACAAAATAGTACAAATTCCAAAGCCGCCGACTGAAATCAAGAGTTTTTGACCCGCGTTTTTAAGCGGTGGATTGAAAGCCAAATAAACCGACATCACCAATGCACCCACAGCTGGAGCCGCCCGCAACATACCAAAACCTTCAGGACCGACTTCTAAAATATCCTTCGCAAACGCAGGTAACAATGCCACTGCCCCACCGAACAAAACCGCAAACATATCGAGTGCCAAAGCACCATATAAAACTTGATTGTTTTTTACAAAAACCAATCCGACACGGACGCTGTCGAAAAAACCTTCTCTTTGAGGTTTGACACCTTCTTCTTCAATTCTGGCTTTAAAACGGCTTTTAACCGTCGCAATCAATCCCAAACCAATAAATGCCAACACGACAACGACGGCATAAGACGACCATGCACTGTGATGCAACCCACACAACAAACCGCCTACCGCAGGACCACCCACCGAAGAAATGTGCCAAGTCATCGTCGTCCAAGTCGCTGAATTGGCATACAATTCAGGTGGCACCAATTGTGCTGCAAAAGCGGATTGTGCAGGTCCGAGAAAGCCCCGTACAAAACCCGTTGCACCAATGAGGATAAAAATGGGCATAATACTAACACTATCAATGATATACGCCCAAGAACTACTGAACATATAAAGCCCCAGAGCACACAGCGCATAGAAAAAAATGCACACCAAAATGATTTTTCGGCGATCAAAAATATCGGCAATATAACCTCCAATAAGGGTAACGATTAAGAAAGGAATGAACTCCGCCAAACCAATCAGCCCAAGAGAAAGCGCATCTTTGGTGTGCTCATATATCTGCCAACCGACAGATGTGCCTAGTATATTGATACCAAAAGTGATACACATCCGTCCTAAAACATAGAAGCGAAAATCACGGATTTTAAGTGCCTCATGCGGCGAGGACTTTTTCGATAGACTCATTATTGTCGGATTTTAGTCCGCAAAGGTAATTTTTCATTTATGTAGAGGCACAAAATTTTACGTCTCTTGAAAATTAGATACAATATTTTGTATGCTTTCAAAATGAGAAGCAATATTTTGCGCCTCTACTTGAACCGTTTTTTTTAACTTTGCCAAAAATAACGATTAACAGAGCTGTATAAATTTATGGTAAAGAAAAACATCGCCCTCGTCACGGGTGGTTATACGGGCGAATATGTCATATCAGTGGCTTCAGCAAAAGTGGCTGAAAAATATATTGATGCGTCAAAATACAATGTGTATAAAATCATCATTGACCGCCAAAAATGGGCGCATGAAAC
>JAYSQG010000064.1:0-11553 GCA_043721685.1 Saprospiraceae bacterium
ACAAGCGTCCTCTGTGCGGAAACAAGCCTCCTCTGTGCCCTAACGCACTTCCTCTGTCGAGAAACACACTTCCTCTGTCGAGAAACACGCTTCCTCTGTCAAGGAAGAGGTCTCCTCTGTGCCCGAATGCACTTCCTCTGTCGAGGAACACGCTTCCTCTGTGCCCGAACATACTTCCTCTGTGAGGGGATTTGATATTTCCGTCACTTTCCCATTTTAAGGGCATTAAACAAAAATAAGTTATTTAAAAAAAAAATAAACTTTTTAAAACTTTGAAAATGGCTTTAAGAGGGTTTTGAATTTGGAAAAAATACTACTTTTATCCGTTAAATCTGTGGTAAAAAAAACAAAATCAATTTTCAATCATAAAACTATAAAATATGACCAACATTATAAAGTCATTTGACCAATACCAAAAAACGTACAAACACAGTGTCGAAGACCCAGAAGGCTTTTGGGCAGAACAAGCCGAAGGTTTCGTTTGGCGCAAAAAATGGGACAAAGTTGTTAACTGGGATTTTAATGACTATAAAGTAGAGTGGTTTTTAGGCGCGCAATTGAATATCACCGAAAATGCCTTAGACCGCCATCTCGAAACACAAGGCGACAAAGCGGCTATCATTTGGGAATCCAACGACCCCAATGACGAAGGGCAAACGCTCACTTATCGAGAATTGCACGCCAAAGTCTGCCAATTTGCCAATGTTCTAAAAAGTTATGGCGTTGTCAAAGGCGACCGCGTATGTTTGTATATGCCTATGATTCCAGAATTGGCTATTGCGACGCTGGCTTGCGCGCGCATCGGCGCCATTCATTCCATCATTTTCGGCGGTTTTTCTGCGCAATCTCTTGCCGACCGCGTGAATGATGCTGAAGCAAAGTTAATCGTAACGGCAGACGGTGCATTTAGGGGCAATAAAGAAATGTCTTTGAAAAATATTGTTGACGAAGCGGTGGCAAAGACCCCCTCAGTATCAACGGTCATTGTGTTCAAAAGAGTCGGCAATTTCGTCCATTGGGTTGAAGGACGCGACAAATGGGGGCACGACGAAATGGCAAAAGCATCAACCCGTTGCGAAGCCGTGACGGTTGATGCAGAATCCATGCTTTTTATTCTTTACACATCCGGCTCGACGGGCAAGCCCAAAGGCGTGGTGCATACTACGGCGGGCTACATGGTCTATACGCATTATACTTTCAATCAAGTCTTTCAAGTGGGCGAAAACGACGTGTTTTGGTGTACGGCTGACATTGGTTGGATAACGGGACATTCCTACATCGTTTATGGTCCCTTGTTGGCGGGTGCAACAACGGTCATGTTTGAAGGGATTCCGACATGGCCCGATGCAGGACGTTTTTGGGAAACCATTGACAAACTGAAAGTCACGCATTTTTATACCGCACCAACGGCTATTCGCTCTTTGATGGGTGCTGGTTTGCAATATGTTGCAGCCCATTCGTTGAGCTCTTTGAAATTAATTGGCTCGGTTGGTGAACCCATCAACGAAGAGGCTTGGCAGTGGTACTATAAATATATCGGTAAAAGCCGTTGTCCGTTGGTGGATACTTGGTGGCAAACCGAGACAGGTGGTATTATGATTTCTCCCATTCCAAACGTCACGCCATTAAAGCCGACGATGGCAACTTTACCACTGCCGGGCATTCAAATGTGTTTGTTGACACCCGAAGGGCAGGAAATAGAAGGAAATAACGTAGAAGGTCTGTTGTGCATCAAATACCCTTGGCCCGGTATGATTCGGACGACTTATGGCGATCATAAACGCTGTCAAGAAGTCTATTTTGGTCCTTACAAAGGCTATTATTTTACAGGTGACGGCTCAAGACGAGACAATGATGGCTATTATCGAATTATTGGACGTGTTGACGATGTCATCAATGTTTCAGGACATCGCATCGGCACGGCAGAGGTCGAAGATGCGATTGGCAAACATCCGTTTGTCATCGAATCGGCAGTAGTAGGCTATCCACACGATATTAAAGGTCAAGGCATTTATGCGTTTGTGATTACGGACAGACATATAACGAGTGAAAAGGCTTTGATGGAAGAGATTTTAATTGAAGTCACTAAACAAATCGGACCCATTGCCAAACCTGATATCATTCAAATCGTTCCAGGGTTGCCGAAAACACGTTCTGGTAAGATTATGCGCCGCATTTTACGCAAAATAGCCGAAGGCGATGTCTCTAATTTGGGTGATATTTCAACCCTGTTAGACCCCTCAATAGTTGAGAGTATAAAAGAGGGTGCACCGACTTTGAAAAAATAAGAAATAGAAGAGATATTGTAAAAAAGAAATCACCTCGAATTTTGTAACAACGGAATTCGGGATTCTTTTTTTTCCTACTGAATGACAAATTCAAAACCTAAAAATCCGTTAGGATTGAAACGTTTGTAGAATAAACATCCTCCTTCAATTTAGATGAATCCGCTAGGATTCACACGTTTGTAAAGCTAAGAACGTGCGAATCCTATGGGATTCGGAAAAATGCCCGTTCATTCTAATCTACAAACGTTTCAATCCTAACGGATTTATAAAATTTTGGCAACGAATTTAGACTGTTGTAAAATTTGCGATGAGTCATGTTAATCTCATTTTTTTAGGTTTTTATTTTTTAGTTAAATTGTTTTAGTGCATTTTTACACAAAAATTATAGTATTTTACAGTGATTTCTATTATTGATTTTAAAGTTTAACCTTTTAGTTAATTTATATATTAAAAACATTTTCTCACTCATCAACACCTACATTCAACATGAAATCAATTTTTACAATTTTCATTCTGCTACTTTTTAGTCCTCTTTTTGCACAAACCAAAATTTCACAACAAGATGTGTTCAATGCTGAAAAACTCATTGACATCGAATTGACAGATGCCGAACGGGATTCTCTTATCGGTCAAGCGCAAAACTTTTTGATGACTTATCAAGTCATGCACGCGCAGAAATTGGAAAATGGGGTTGCACCTGCTTTGTATTTTAACCCCTCAGTAAAAACCCATGATTTTTCTAAAAAAAGCTTAAAACCGACTGTTTGGGAAGTACCCAAAAATACCGTAATGCCCAAAAACAAAGCAGATTTGGCGTTTTATTCCCTGCCACAATTGGCAAATTTGATAAAAAACAAAAAAATTACGTCGGTTGACTTGACCCGTTTTTTTATTGATAGACTAAAAAAGTATGCAGATACATTGCATTGCGTCATTAGTTTGACCGAAGACATCGCTTTGAAAGAAGCAGCAAATGCTGATGCAGAAATAGCCAAAGGCAAATATCGAGGTTTATTGCACGGTATTCCGTATGGTGTAAAAGATTTGTTTTCAGTCAAAAATACGCTAACAACTTGGGGTGCAGTACCTTATAAAGAACAAAAATTTGATGAAGATGCGGCTGTTGTGCAACGATTACGAGAAGCAGGTGCTGTTTTGATTGCTAAAATGTCCATGGGTTCGCTTGCCATGGGCGATGTGTGGTTTGGCGGCATCACGCGTAATCCGTGGGATTTGAAACAAGGGTCAAGTGGCTCGTCGGCGGGTTCTGCTTCGGCAGTAGCGGCAGGTTTGTTGCCTTTTGCCTTGGGAACAGAGACGCAAGGCTCGATTGTTTCGCCATCAACACGTTGCGGCACAACGGGTTTACGACCTACATTTGGGCGTGTGAATAGGGCAGGAGCGATGACTTTGTGTTGGAGTTTGGACAAAATTGGACCCATTACGCGCTCTGCTTACGATGCGGCTATTGTTTTTGAAACAATCAACGGCGGGTCGGTTGAAGGTGACAAAGCGGCAGTTAATGTTCCATTTTCTTACACAAATGCATCAGATTTGAAGAAATTACGCATTGCTTACCCTAAAAATCTGTTCGATTCCTTGAAAAAGGACAGAAACGAGTGGCGTACCTTAGAAACTTTTGAAAAAATGGGTGTTCAATTGATACCGCTTGAATGGAAAACGACCGTTCCAACCCGTATTATGGGCGTTGTGTTGCAAAGCGAAGCCGCCGCCGCTTTTGATGAATTGACACGCACCAATTTAGACGATGAACTCACGAGCCAAAGCCGTTTTTCGTGGCCCAATTATTTTCGTGCTGCCCGCTTCATTCCTGCCGTTGAATACATCAATGCCAACCGTTTACGGACAAAAATGATGTTGGAAATCAATGATTTACTGAGGGGGTACGATTGTGTCATCATGCCGAGTTTTGAAGGTGATATTTTGGCGATTACCAATTTAACGGGGCAACCTGTGGTGGTGGTGCCAAATGGTTTTCAAAACGGGCATCCGACGAGCATATCTTTTTTGGGTAACTTGTTTGATGATGCAACGATTTTATCTGTTGCAAAGGCTTTTCAAGATGCGACGGACTTTGATGAGCAACATCCTGTCCTGTTTAAAAATTAGGGCATTTGCTTATATACGCTAAAATAAAATCACTTTTTGTCATTCTGAACGAAGTGAAAGAATCTGCATAAAAAACTGAAAATCAATACTTTATATAGAGATTCCATGTTCAGGGAACTTTAAAAGTTCCCTGAACATGGTACTCGAACGCCTTCTCGGCGTCTTTCGGTTTTAAACACCAATGCTTTGCTTGGTGATTGTCCTCAGAATGACAAAAAATGTAATTCAGTCCTAAAAAGCCTCCTTCAGTTCCAATTCTATTGTAAAAGTCGTCCCTTCTCCTACCGTGCTTTCGACACTGATTTTGCAGCCATAATGGTCAACGATTTGTTTTGTTATAAAAAGACCCAATCCACTGCCTTGTGGTTTACCCAATTTAGCGTTATTGATTTGTGTAAATCTTTCAAAAATCATCTCTTGTTTTTCTTTTGAAATACCGATGCCATTGTCGCTGATTTTTATAAAAAAGGTTTTGTTGTTTTGCGTCAATTCAACCCGAATTTGCCCCCCCCTCAGTAGGCGTAAACTTCAAGGCATTTGACAATAGGTCATCGGTGTTCGCAACTCATGCGTAACAGTGGTAATAAAATCTGCTTTCAAGCGGTCAAGTTCTTGTAATTGTTGATTTGCGGCTTGCAATTGTAGGGTTGTTTGTTCCAATTTTCGGTTAGAAACGATGATTTCCTGCGTTTGGTCAAGCAATTCGAGCATTTCGTCAAGGCTAATAGGGTCTTCTTTGACGACAGAAACCATCAGAATACGCGCCGACGAAGCACCCAAAGCACCTGCCAAAATGGTTTCCACATAGTTTATCAATTCCGCGTCAGCAATGGTGATTTTCGCAAGATTGACGTTATTTTCTTCTTCAAAAGCTTTTAACAATACGCGTGTGCGTTCTTCACCCAGAAAACGGGTCATTAGGAACAATAAATCGTCCATTTTTGCCTGTCGGCGAAGTATCTCAATTTCAGAACCCACGTTGATATATTTGTAAATATTGACAAATAAATCGGCTTGTGAGGCTTCGAGTTTACTTTGTTCGGTGTAGAGCGACACCCCAACATAAGCACCAATATTGAACAACATACTCCAAAGCGCCCCATGCGAAATGTGGTCAAAACCTTCAAGTCCGAACATGGCATACGGTTTCAGCCACCATAAACCAAAGTACCCCTCAGTAACAATCGGTGCAGAAATAATGTTATATTCAGCTAAGGTGGGCAAAGACAAGGTGAGCAACCATATTAAAAAACCTGCCAATAAACCCGCAATGGCACCCAATTTTGAAGCACCTTTCCAAAAAAGTCCGCCAAATATGGAGGGGGCAAATTGCATCACCGCCACAAACGACACAAGACCGATGGACACCAATTCCCGATTGCTGGCGATGGTGAGCATATAGGCATACGCCAACATGAGAATCAGAAAAATCGTTATGCGCCTAACAACGATGACCCATTTTGAAAAATCACCCACATTTTGATTGTCTCTTTTGGCAAATGTTGAGATTAAAGGCGGCATGATGATGTGGTTGGACAACATGATGCTCAACGCCGTAGTTTCGACAATAACCATGCTCGTAGCTGCGGACAAACCGCCGATGAAAACCAATAAAGTCAATAAATTTTGTCCGTAAAAAATGGGTAAAGCAAGGACGTAGCTATCGGGATTTATTTGTGGATTATTGC
Organism: Saprospiraceae bacterium; assembly: GCA_043721685.1. GTDB lineage: Bacteria > Bacteroidota > Bacteroidia > Chitinophagales > Saprospiraceae > JAAFJT01. Next base: position 6,107 of record JAYSQG010000064.1, read on the forward strand.
CAAATTGAAGAATGCCCGCAATGGTTATCGGCAAAACGAAAATATTGATAATCAATAAGTAAAGCGGAAAAAGCCACATAGCTTTTGTGACGAAATTGGGGTTGGCATTCTCGACAATTGCTATATGAAATTGGCGTGGCAACAGAATGACCGCACTTAAAGAGACGATACTTAGCCAAAACCACTCGATCGGAGACGTGCCTTCCGACAATGTTAGGAGTTTTGCGGTGCGGGTATTGGCAGCGGCTTGTGTAAAAATGTCGCCAAAACCGTTGTAAATGCCATACGTTACAAAAATGCCAACGGCTAAGAAAGCGACTAATTTGACAATGGACTCAAAAGCCATAGCAACGACTAAACCTTCGTGCCTTTCGTTCGGTTCGAGATTGCGTGCGCCAAACATTATTGTAAATAGGGACAACGCCAAAGCTGCATAAAAAGCATTGCTATAAAAAATGGAAGACCCCTCAGTATTACTGCCTTGTAGGATTTGTGTGGAGGCTTTAATGACCTAAAAACTGTCTGCTATGGCTTTGAGTTGTAGCGAAATATAAGGAATAATGCCCAAAAATGCGATAATTGTGACCAAAACGCCCAATAATGCGCTTTTTCCATAACGGCTTGAAATGAAGTCGGCAATAGATGTGATGCGTTGCGATTTAGAAATAAGAATCATTTTTCGCAAAACAATTATCCAAAGCGGTGCGAAAATCGTTGGTCCAAAATAGATAGGGAGGAAGCCCAAACCCGATTTTGAGGCTTTGCCAACTGAACCATAAAACGTCCAAGCGGTACAAAATACTGCCAAAGAAAGCGCGTAGATATAGGGATTGGCAACCAAACTTTTCCTTTCCAAGCCCTTTTTTCGGATAAAAAGGCGACCAAAAAAAGCAAAAAAAGTATGCCAATGTACGCAATGGCACAAGCCACAAAAACACTGATACCGATAGTTAACTAAATTGAACTATCTCATTGATGGTGTTTAACAGTTCGTCATTGTCAAAAGGCTTTGTGATGTATATTTCGCTACCACTGCTGTAACCTTTTATTTTATCTTGTGGCGTTCCTTTTGCCGTCAAAAAAATGATTTGAGTTGTTTCAAAAGTATCAATATGACGTAGTTGGCGTGCAACTTCAAAGCCATCTAAACCGGGCATCATCACATCTAACACAATGATGTCGGGCATAAAAGAAACCCCTTTTTCTAAGGCTTGATGCCCATCGAGGGCTTTTTGAACAATATAGCCTTCGTTTTCAAACAGAAATTCGAGGGCGATGAGGATATTGGGTTCATCATCAACCAGTAATATTTTAGTTTTATTTTGCTTATTTAGTACTTTCATCATTCTTGTTGTTGTCTTAGAGTTGTAAATAATTTGATTTTTCATTTTCCTCCTAAAAGTAGAAGAATATTTGTGATTTAGGCAAAAAATGAGTATAAAATTATAGAAAACTAAGTAAAAGCCCTCCATTAAGTAACCATGAAATAATAAAATGATCATTTTGTCATTCCGTTTTAAGCACCATGTTTTTTATGGTGATTTTTCCTCAGAATGACAAAAAGGGGCGTTATTATTTACACGTTATTTGTTCTCTTTTTTATTGTTTTTATGGGCGGGCTGATTAAGATTTTGACGCATGACTAATATGATAATCAACCAAACACAAAAAAGATATATATAGACGGCAGGAATCCCCCCTATAAATACAGGATGTTTAATAATACTAAGCAACGGAAAATTCAATAAAACCAATCCGAGAGCGAATAACCCTATGAGTTTAGATTGTTTACTTGACATGTCAATAAATGAATTCATTTTGCTCTACTTTTAAACGACTGTAAACAGATTTTTTTACTCTGAAAAAAGATTTATTACTTTTTTTAAGTCGTAAAAGTAGATATTTTAATAGTTATTTTTTCATCAATAATTAATTATTTAAAAAGGTTGCGAATCCAATTTTATGTGTTAAATTGCACTATAAAACGTTTATTTACAATGTTTTAAGTCATTAACTATAAAATTTTTAAACAATGAATTTGAAATTATTTTACTTGATTTTTGGTGCCGTGTTGACGGCTGGTGCGTTGTATTTGACCTATCGCCGAGTAACAGGATTGGACAATGCTTCTACTGAATTTTCTATTATTTTTTGTGCTATGATTGGCATTTTATGCCTTGTTATGTATGCGTTTGTAGATAAATTGAAAGCAAGGCAATGAGGTGAAAAGTATGATGATTTACGAATCGAAAGCGTTTTATACTGAGGGGGTATGTCAGTCAATACCTACAATAAAGTCCATGAATTTCACCTCAGAAATCATGGACTTTATTGTAGGTTATTAGGAGAAAAGCTGGCATCGGAGCGACTCATTAAGGCATTTTGAGCCGCCCGATACGAGCCAAAACGGAAACACAACCAAATAGAAATCAAATCAAATAGTTACTTATAGGTAATAGGGTTCCTAAGCATAAGACGGTTATTTATCTTAATGCTTAGAAATTGCTATGTATAAATCATTGATTGTTAAGAAACCACTTCTTCAAATTCGCCTTTAACGGCATACCAACCAAAAAGGAGTAAGCCCGCCATGACAGGCAGAAATATGATGATGAGAATGAGCCACTGTGTTGTTGTAGTTGTTTTGTCAGCCGGCGTTGCTGCGGCTATTTTTTTGATGCCTTCGCTTGTTAAAAGCCAAGCGGCGACGGGTGCGAGAATCATGCACAAGACACCAACGATTCTTTTTATAATACCCATTTTTTTTATATTTTTATTATTATTTAAATCATTTTTTTAAAATTACAGCGGGGTGCTTATCCCAAAGTAGAACGAGTAAATAGAATCTACCATTTTGAATTACAAAGCATTGGAAATCAATGCTTAGAAAATTCATCATTCATCATTCATCATTTCCTAATCATCATGTGTGGTATTTGTTGCACCGTTTGGCAAGAAGACAACACCGATGATGAAACACAACAACGCCACACCAAGTGGATAACTCAAACCTGCGTAAATATCGCCTGACGGCATGGTTGGTGTGATGGAATAAGCGACTAAAAGCTCACCGATGAAAGGCACAAGTCCACCAAACACACCGTTGCCAATGTGGTATGGTAAAGACATAGACGTGTAGCGAATGCGTGTCGGGAACAACTCCACCAAAAAGGCTGCAATCGGTCCATAAACCATTGTGACATAAACCATTAGGAGGAAAATGACACCTATGACCGACCACATATTTGAATCACCCAATTTCATGGATTTAGAAGATATTTTGGCTGCCATTTTAGCTGATTTTCCTGTGGAATCAACGGGTGCTAAACGGTCTGTTTTGCTCATAAATACAGAGCCATCTGCAAATTTACGTGTTGTTTCTATCGTATAAGTTGTGTCTTTTGACTTGTCGTCAATCTTGAAAGTGGCTGGATTTTCAACTTTTTGGTCAACCATTTCTTGTTTGTTAGCAGGGTCAGAGATGGCTTTTAGTTGTTGAAACAAAGATTTTGTTGTCAAAACCGACAAAAGCATACCCGCCATCATAATCCATTTACGACCAATTTTGTCGGAAAGGCTGGCAAAAACAAGGAACAACGGTGTTGCCAAAATGAACGCCCAACCAAACCATGTTTCAGCTTGCTGTGCGTCAACGGCACAGGTACCTTTGAAGAATTGGAGCGACAAAAATTGACCACAATACCAAACCACACCTTGCCCCATTGTTGCACCAAAAAGAGCCAACAAAACCATTTTGAAATTCTCTTTTTTACCAAATGATTCAGCTAATGGATTGGCTGACGTTTTGCCTTCTGATTTCAATTTTGCGAAAACAGGTGACTCGTTCATGCGCAAACGGATGACAACCGAGATACCAATCATGAAGATGGAAAGTAAAAACGGAATACGCCAGCCCCAATCTGCAAAGGCTTCTTTAGTCATCATAGTACGGCAAGTAATGATGACGACGAGGGAAACGGCTAAACCGACTGTCGCGGTCATTTGAATCCATGAAGTCCAGAAGCCGCGTTTGTTTGCGGGTGCATGTTCGGCAACATAAGTCGCAGCACCACCATATTCACCGCCCAGTGCCAAACCTTGCAATAAGCGCAGTATCAAGACCAAAGCAGGTGCTAATGCACCAATTGTTTTGTAGCCAGGAATCAAACCAATCGCAAAAGTGGCACCACCCATGACCAAAAGTGTTACCAAAAAGGTGTATTTCCGACCAATTAAGTCACCCAAGCGACCAAAAAATAAGGCACCAAACGGTCGAACAATAAAGCCCGCCGCAAAGGTGGCTAAGGTCGAAAGAAATGCCGCCGTCGGATTGTCGGACGGAAAGAACTGTACTGAAATTTCTTTGGCGAGCGAGCCAAAGATGTAGAAGTCATACCACTCGATAAGTGTACCAACAGAAGATGACGCAATCACCGTACTTAATGCACGAGTTGACAGGTTGTTTTGTGACATAGAGCTTAAGTTTTTTTAATTTTTTAAAATTAGATTTTGCTATTTAAAGTGTGTTTTTCTTTCGTTTTACTGAGGGGTGGTAAATTTGAAAATACGACCCCTCAGTAATTTGTAATTGTAAACCAATATTTTAAGGCGTGTTGAGTCATTTGTCGTGTTCTATGTTTTTTTTTGTAAATCATTGATTTTTAATGACTTAAATTAAATTATGATTCTCGCAATTGGATAGACTCGACTCAACCGTAAATTAAACATTAAAAATTGTATTGACCAAATACAAGTCATTGGCAACGCCTAAAAATTCGGCTTTAATAACCCCTGATGTTTTGTAACCAAAAAATTCAGGACCTGTTACGCCTACTCTCAGGCGCGACTGAATTGCCAACATATTGATTTTGGGGGCTGGCATTGATGTCTTTGCTATTTGCATCTTTTCTGATTGATGCGGGAACAAAAACAACGTGTCCTTCACGTGCATTCACCGTTTGGCGCGTATCGTAAAAATAATCCGCCCTTACGTATCCTGACAGCGTAACGACTGTCGGCGTAGGTGGAGGCGCGGGTGTTTCAGGCTTTTTGTCCTGAGCTTTCAAAGAACTTATGCCCGCAGAGCATAAGAAGCACATGGAGAGTGCGTAAAGAGTTTGTTTCATAATTTAAAAATTAATGTCGTTTAGAAAAGAATGTAGTGTTGGATTTAAAATCTGATGCTAAAGTATATAGATATCTATATGTATCAAAGTGTTTTTCAGCTTATTTTTATTTTATTTTTAAAAAAAGCGAAATGATATTCGCTTTAGTCTCTAAAAAGTCAAATTTAATACGCAATATGTGTTAAAGTGCCTAATTTATTGCGAGCATAAAAATGCTAAATGAAATACAAGTATATAGATGTATAGATGTGAATGGTAGGAATTGCCTTGTTCTGAACACATTTGAGCTGTGTTAAAAAAGGAATTTTAAAAAAAAGACAG
>JAYSQG010000065.1:0-18097 GCA_043721685.1 Saprospiraceae bacterium
TATCAATCCGCTACAAAAACATATCCGTTGTCGCTGCGCAGTCAACTCGGCACAGTGCCTTCAACAACTGAAAATCTGATTGTTACAACTGAAAATAGCCTTGTAATTGCTGGTCAAGAAGGGAAAGATTTGGCAAAAGTCGCTACCCGCAACGATGTTGTCACCCGCAAAACAATTTTTTCAAATTACTTTGCTTACGACGACGGTACAGCAGAATTGATGTATGCAGCCACAGGTTTCAGCCAACAAACAGCCGTTCAATTCCGTACAAATGTGGCAGATACATTGCGTGGTGTGCAGTTTTCCTTTCCTTATGTCCGCAAAAAATATCAATTCATAGATCCGAAATTTAACATTCAGATTTGGAAAGATTCGTTGGATACAACGCCTGTTTACGAAAAGAAAAACGTCTCGCCCTTTTCAGTCGATGCTAAAGTGGATTCACTTCAAGGCATGACAACTTACAGACTTGAAACCAAATCAGGCACACGTGACACAGCTATTTTCCTACCTGCCAACACGACTTTTTATATAGGTTATCAAAATATTGATGACCAAATTCCCATCGGTTTGGACAGAAACAGCTTTGACAAAGCGAAATATATATATACAAAAATCAACAGTAAATGGGATACCATTCCATATTATCCCTTGGGTGCCTTGATGATTCGGGCTGTTGTTGGCAATAAAGTGGCTCAAAATACCAGTTCATTGTCCACACGAGAATTGCCTTTATCGGAAGTCATGACCGTTTATCCAAACCCCGCATCAGACCGTTTGTATATTGATTTGAAAAAAGGCAATGAAGAAGACTATGAAATGAGCGTTTTTAACCTCGTCGGACAGCTTCAAAAGCGCGAAATACTGAGGGGGGGACAATTGGATTTGGACAACACGCCAACAGGTATTTATTTTTTAAAAGTCAGAAATATTAATACAAATCAAACTTTCATTCATAAATTTGCGGTTAATCAATAGCAATTAATCAATAATCAATAGTTAAAATGGATATAACAGTAAACGAACTAAAAAAACGCTTAGAAGCAGGTGATAAATTTGTCTTCATTGATGTACGTGAACCAGACGAATACGCAGAGTTCAATTTGGGTGCAGAATTGATTCCGTTGGGCACAATTCCAGAAGCCGCAACAGGTGCATTAGCTGACCATAAAGACGACGAAATCGTTGTGCATTGTCGTTCAGGTGCTCGTTCAGGGCAAGCGAAGATGTTTTTGATGCAATTGGGTTATCAAAATGTCCGAAACTTAGAAGGCGGCGTTTTAGCATGGCAACGTGAATTTGGCGTATAAAAAAACACAATATTGGTTCTTTTTAAAAACAAAAAAGCCAAACGATTCATAACGAGTCGTTTGGCTTTTTCAATAAACACCACTTTTGTTAATTACTGTTTTTTATAAAACCTTTAAAATCAATGGGTTTGTCAAAAGGCTTAGCAATGCGGTCAAAAAGAACTGCGATTTCAAGGCGTGTGATGGCTCGATTCGGTTCAAAATTTTTAAGATTTAATCGCGTGTCCCAATTCCGACCAACACCTTCAAGAAAGCCTTCAAAAGTCACATCGGGCTTCGTTTCCATCATCGCAAAAGCCAAGGCTACTGCTTCATAAATAGTTACTTTTCGGTTCGCTTGTTGAGGTGTCATATCTTTTATATCAAAACCAAAGTCATCGAAGGGCGGTAAAAAATCCTTATTCAGGATCGTCGAATCAGGATAAAACCACGTCCGATTCGCCCATTTGTAAGGCTCGCCGATACCCCTCAGTATACCCGATGCGCCAATGCGTTGAATCGCTTGGAAATGCGGATGATTGGGTTTTATATCGTAATAAGGCATTAAATATGCCCCTTTCTCAAGCAAAACAGACTGAATTTTTCGAACAGACATACCTCTCGGCGTTGTGTTCTCTAAAGCAGACAAGGCAGCCAGCGTCCCCGCCGCTTGTCCAATCAGCAAAACGCAAGGCTGCAAACGGGTAGAGCCATTCACGATATTCGTAACCGAAATACTCTTTTCAGCGACAATAAAATTGTCAACATTTTTAGGAATCAATGCGCCAAGCGGCACATTAAACGAGGGAACAGGCGGAAAATTTAAGTTAGGCGCACCGTTCGGATATTGCGCATGATGATGGTCAATCGGATAATCACCGACCGCAATACCTGTTCTGTACAGTTTTTCTTTTTCGTCAAAAGGCTTCAAAATATGATTGACGGTCATCGTCACGACCCCCTCAGTACGACGGCTTTCTCGAAAATAGGGTAGGAAAGGCATACGGTCTTTGGTCGGAAATTCATCGTCTGCTAAACCTAAGTTTTTAAAACCCAAATCATTTTGAATGAAATAGACAAAAGCAAGGGTATGTTGTTTGGCTTTGTCAAAGGCAGAACAACGTTCCTTAGGCGTCGCATCTATGACATTTGCGTAAAAATCATTGCCATCTCGGGGCCAGTTGAGCATGTATTTGCCGTTTGGCAATTTGCCATAATTCAACATTTTATCACAATCTATGATGCTTTCTGCTTTTGGACAACGGCTTGCACACGCACATTGAAAAAGAGATGCGTCATAATTTTCAGGTTTTTTGACAAGGGGGGCGACACCTTTTCCATACGTTTTAAGAATGGCAGAGAAAGTCATATCTTGAACAATATCCGTTTTTTGGGAAGCAAAGCCGACCTCTCCCGTTTCCGAAGGGTCGTCTGTTCCAATTCTGTAAGGGATGCCGACTGCTTTTGCGACATCGCCGAGTTCTGTGGCATCAATCACGATGCGGGCTTGAATGGTCTGTTTTCCTTTTTTTGTTTTGATTTTTATTGTCCAATGATACCCCGCAGTATTTTCTTTGTTTTCTAACTTATTGATAGACAATAATTTAGAATCAAATGAAACAGTTAAATAGGTTTCTTTCGCTGCCATTTCTTTAAAAATATTTGCACCGACATGTGGCTCAAATTGTGTGTTTGACACCCAACCTGTTTGCACTTCTTTTTCACCACCATAATAATCATACAACTTTTGACGAAACTCCGCCCACAAACCTGATGGCAAATCGTGGTTGCCATCCGTTGCCGAAACACCTGCCGATGTAAGCATGCCGCCCAACCAGGGCGACGCTTCAACGATGATGGTTTTAGCACCGAGTCTTGCCGATTGAATACCTGCCGCTGTGCCACTGGTACTGCCTCCTATGATGCAAACATCATAGGTTTGCGCCCAAAATGTGGTGTGTAAAAATGCAAAAATGAATAAAAGAATGAAAGACTTTTTCATAAAGCAGTGAATTTCAATTTTTTATAAAAAAACAAACCCTTTTACGTTTTCAAAAATTGGGTAGGCTTTGTTTTAGTTTTGTTGGAAAAAAAATGAGCTTATATATTCGACAAAAGTAAGGTTATGAGGGAGAAAAACAAAAATGTCTAACTTAATTGAGTGACTTGATAAAACTTGGTTGATTTAATTAGCAGATTCCAAGCCGCAACATGCCCCCTCAGTATTTTTTCCAAAAACATCATTTGGTCGCCTTGTTTTTTCTGTTTAGATTTGTGTGTCATAATTTTTATAAACAACAGAACTCTACGCAAATGAAAAGACGTTATTTTCTATCAGAATCTTCTAAAACAGTTGGTGGTTTAGCCTTAATGAGTGCTTTGCCAATGAACCGTATTCTCGGTAAAACCTCAACGATTGCACCCAGCGACAAAATTCGCGTGGGTTTAATTGGTTGCAAAGGCATGGGTTTTTCCGATTTAAAATCCATTTTGAAAATGCCTGAAATTGATTGCATCGCTCTTTGTGATGTCGATGCCAATGTCTTGACGGAACGTCAAAACGATGTTGAAAAACTGAGGGGTACTAAACCCAAGGGGTATGGTGATTTTCGTAAGTTATTGGAAAACAAAGACATAGACGCCGTTATCATCGGTACACCTGACCATTGGCATGCTTTGCCAATGATTTATGCTTGTGAAGCTGGCAAAGATGTTTATGTCGAAAAACCACTCGGACGCACCATCGAGGAGTGCAATCTCATGCTTGCGGCGGCGCGCAAATACGATCGTGTTGTGCAAGTAGGGCAGTGGCAACGCAGTCATCAGCATTGGCAAGATGCCATAGATTTTGTGCGTTCTGGTAAGTTGGGTAAAATTCGGACGGTCAAATCTTGGGCATATCAAGGTTGGATGAAGTCAGTGCCTGTGAGACCTGATGCACCTGCTCCCGCTGGCGTGGATTACAATATGTGGCTCGGTCCTGCGCCTAAACGCCCGTTCAATCCGAACCGTTTCCACTTCGATTTTCGTTGGTTTTGGGATTATGCGGGTGGTTTGATGACCGATTGGGGCGTTCACATCATTGATATGGCTTTGTACGGCATGAATGCGGCGGGTCCAAAATCTGTCATGGCTTCGGGCGGCAATTTTGCCTATCCCGATAGTGCGATGGAAACGCCAGATACCTGCCAAGCGATTTATGAATTCGATGGCTACACCATGATTTGGGAGCACGCCAACGGCATCAACGGCGGCCCTTATGGACGTGACCACGGCGTTGGGTTTATTGGCAATATGGGAACGCTGGTTGTGGATAGAAATGGTTGGGAAGTCATTCCCGAAATAGACAAAGGCAAGCCGCGGATGGAAACTGTTTCATTAATAAAATCTGTCGGCAGTGGACTCGACAACCACACTAAAAATTTCGTAGATTGTATGAAATCACGGGCAAAACCCAATTGTGATATTGCAATTGCACAAAATACAGCCTTAAATGCTTCGTTAGGTAACATAGCTTTCCGAGTCAATCGAAAGATATTTTGGGATGCAGCGAAACAACAATTGATTGGCGACGATGAAGCAAATAAATTAACGAAAGCGAATTATCAGAATGGGTGGGAATTACCTAAAATGTAGCACCCCTCAGTAAAAATACATGTTGTTCAAATCTTAGGATTTGAACCTATGCTGGAGCAGCGGGGAAACTTGCTGCTCTTTTTTAGTAGCACGGGTTTAAACCCGTGCTACTAAAATATATAAACAACATTAAAACCTAAATAACGATTATAAGCCGACCAATTTGTTCGATTAATAATATTGTTTAAACCAAAATCATATCTTAAACCCAATTGAATATGTTTAGTTGGTAAATAACTAAAACCACCCATTAAAGAAACATCCCACCGATTCAGTCCTAATGTTGTTGTATTTACTTGGCTAAGTAATACTTTATTATCTAATGAATTAAAACTACTGCTAACAAAATAAACAGAAGTACCATTTTCTTTTACGCTTTGTCCAACTAAATAAGATGTTTTTAAACCCGTAGAAAAAGCAAATTTCTTTTTAAAATGACATTGAATGGTTAAAGGCAATTCTAAATAATACAATTTATCTAATGAAATAGGTTTGCCACTTTGTAAATTACTTGTAGCAGAAGCATTAGCTAAATATTCCTTTTTGAAATAAGAAATACTATCTCCAGATGTTTGTGTTTGTCTAAAATTCAAACTCGCACCTATTGACAATCTATGGTTTAATGTTTGATTAACAACTAAACCTGCTTGAAAACCATCGATTTTTCGACCTTTTTCGGTGTGTAAGCCTGTGGTTATACCTATCCGTAGTTTTTTAGAAACGTTTGCCAAACATTTAATTGGTCCATAAATTGGTTGTGGTTCAATTTTTAAGTTTGTATCTCGTTCTATACTGAGGGGTGCTACTTTTATTTTGTTTAATAATTCTATTGATTTCATTTCATTTCTTTTGTCAATAGATTTATTGTTTTCAATTAAACTTAAATTATTATTAGTGTTGTCAATATTTTTATTTACAATGATTTTATTATTTTTATTAAAATCAACAATTTTATCCCCCTCAGTATTTTTAGGTAAATCAATACTTACAATCGGTTTTGATATCGTTTTATCCGATTCTTTGACAGGACTTTTAGTATTCAAATACCAAAAACCACCACCTACAATAGTTGTTAAACCTACAAAAAAGGCAAGCCACAAGAAACGCCGCCGTTTATTCTCAACAGGCATTTCTTTGTCAAGGGTTTGCAACATCGTTTCCCAACCTTGATTTTCAAAATCGTTATGATTGTCTTTATTCATGTTCTTTTATTTACAGCCACTTTTTATGTTGATTATCAAACAGTTGCATTCGTTTTAGAATCCAATAATTTTCGCAATTGTTCTCGTGCTGTTGACAAATGCCATTTTGATGTACCGATAGAAATATTCAATTGTTCCCCAATTTCAGCATGATTTAAGCCTTCAATAGCATAAAGCGTAAAAACTTTACAGGTTGCAGGTGGCAATTTATCAATCACTTTTAATAAATCATCGTAATACAACTCTGAAAGCACCCCCTCAGTATTTTGCGTTATTTTTTGCTCTGGCAACACATCGGAGAAGACAATGGCATCCAAATATTTCTGATTTTGCTTGAAATAATCAGAAATAGCATGAAAAACCAATCGTCTTATCCAACCTTCAAGCGAACCTTTAAACGAGAAAGTGTTTATCTTTTTAAAAACTCTTAAAAAACCGTCGTTCAATATCTCCAACGCCCGTTCACGGTCGCCGTTTGTATAGCGCAAACACATCTGTATCATCGCCGGGAAGTGCCGACGATACAGTATTTCTTGATATTTGCGCTCATTGCGCACACATCCTGCGACTATTTCGGTTTCATTTTCGTTCAAAACGGACGTTTGAAAAGTTTAATTATTAGTAAAGACACCTGAAACATACTGAGGGGTTGGGTAACTTTGAAAATAAATATAAATTTAAGCCAAAATTTAAGTCTAAAATTAAAAGTGAAAAGTAAAAAATTGCGATAAAGATGAAAAGCTACGAGATTGGGCATTTAAAACTAGAAGAAATTGACAGTTTGCTTGACTTGCAACGTGAAAATTTGCCATCAAATTTGGACAGACAAACCATTGACAGTCAAGGCTATGTGTCTTTTCAATACAATACAACAATCATACAAAGAATGATGGCGGATGAACCGCAAATTATTGCTCGGGCTGACAATCAAGTTGTCGGTTATGCGCTTGTTTCTACAATTGAAGCGACAAAAACAATTGAAGCGGCAATTCCGATGCTCGATATTATTGCCCAATTGGACTATAAAGGTAAGCCTTGTCGAGAACAAAAATATTATTTCGTTGGACAAGTTTGCGTCAAAGCGGGTTATCGAGGTATGGGTGTTTTAGAAGGCATTTATGCAGAACATCGTCAAGCGTTTTCCGACCGCTACGATTTTGCCGTGACAGAAGTTGCTGCCGACAACGGACGTTCATTAGCAGCACATCATCGCCTCGGTTTTGAGACAATTCATGTCTTTTTTGATGATTTGAATGGGAAAGAATGGCATATTATTGCTTGGGATTTTAAGTAAAATGCCCCCTCAGTAAAAAGGCGTTTAAGGCATTGCATTAAGGTATTAAGCCGATGCTTGACCTTTATTATCTGAATTTTTACTCTTTTTCAAGCGATTCTTTTGAATTTTTCTGATGAGGTCTTCCTCCTCTTTTATGACACCTTGTAGGTATAAGTGGTAAGAAGTTGTTGCAACGTATATCTTTTCAAGTGTTTCATCATGTGGACGAACAGGTAAAAGCACAAATGATTTGTGTTTTTCATTAGTATAGCGATTGTTTTTACCATCAAATTCTTGAAGATAGCCCAATGAAGTCAATACTTCAATCATTTCCCCATAAGTAATAGGGACTTCTATGTAAATTCTTGGTGGTGTTGTCATGTTATTATTATTTTACTTTTTCAATTGTTGAATTGCTGTTACATTAAAAACCGATTTAGGTGATAAATTGACCCTTACAAATTTATTGACATTTTTCAAAAGTAGCCTATTTTTGTTGAAATAGGTCTGTAAATCTTCAAAATAGGCAATTTCTTTTTTTGCATCATAAAGAATAAGTAACACTGGATAAGGGCAAGTAAGCCAAAGTTCTAAATCACGCTTTGATAAATCAACGATATAACCCTCTTTTTTAGGAGAAAGTTGAATACTATCTGTTGATTTTAATTGAACCATAATCGTATTGTTGACGGCTTCACCTTGATCATCAAAGGTTTCCATCTGTCCATCATAGCCATAATCATAGTCTTTAAAACGCCTGAATATATTTCCCGTGAGTAATATCTGCCTCTCAATATGATTAAGACCTAAATCTTCAATAATGTGCTGCCGTGTACGGAGTTTTTTCATAGTAGAAATGAGTTTTGTTTCAAAATAGCTTTCTAACAACAAATATAGTTGGTCTTTCTTTAAGTTGATACTGTTCAAAAATATTTTTTATTGTCTCATACAAATAAGAATGTATGCTATTTCTAACTTCAACTGTTTCGGTTTTAATGGGATATGATGTAAATTCAAAGATGCTTCATCAAAAATTCTTTCATAAGATTTGCCCAAATTTCAGGTTGTTCCAACATCGGATAATGCCCACATTTATCAATTTTTGTATAAACTGAATTGGGGATTTCAGAATGTAATTTTTCGGCTATTTCTTTCACCGCAATTGGGTCTTGTTGCGCCCAAAGGATGTGTGTGGGTATGTCTATATTAGGTAAATTGCCAATCCAACGATGCCAATATTTCTCTCGTTCATTATTGTATTGCGAAACTTTGTGCAGGACGGGTAGCCATGCAAAAAACATATCGTCGGTTTTTCGATGTTCTGTTGGACATAAAAAACGGAATGTCCATAGACATCTATCTGTTGTCCTTTTTGTTGCCAATTTTCGATGGTCATAAGTCGCTTATTTACAGCTGATTATCAAAGGTTTCCTCTGAAATAAGCAATGACATTGCGCAGTAGTACTCCCAAAACTATTCCGAGTCCAATGAGTGAAACCACATGAATAGGTCGAACATTTTCAGTGCCACTTAAACGGCTATAATTGATTATGAGAAATGATGCTGCTAATATTGGTAATATAAATGCCTTATATTTTTTTCGATTTTCCATATTGTACCATTTAAAGTTATGAAATAATTATTTTCAATTTGCTAAAATCATATCCGCCGCCTTTTCAGCTATCATTATCACGGCTGCATTCGTATTGCCCGCAATAATCGTCGGCATAATTGAAGCATCAACGACGCGCAAACCTTCAATGCCATGCACTTGTAGTTTATCATTCACGACAGCCATATCGTCACTGCCCATTTTGCAGGTGCCAGTCGGATGGTAAATTGTTTCAACTGTCTTTTTAATATGGTCAATAATGCCCGCTTCCGATTCGTCAGATGGCGCAATAATGGATTTGTTGTATTTGCTAAATGCTTGTGCTTTAAGCACTTCCAATGCTTTTTTAGTTCCTGTTACAAGGGTTTCAAGGTCTTCTTCTTCGGACAAAAAATTGGGTTGAATCAACGGCGCATCTAATGGATTATTGGTTTTTAGACCGACATAACCGACACTTTTAGGTTTTACAAGGCTTGGGAGAATGGTGTAGCCGTCTTGATGCGGATAGGTTTTGGTATTGTAAACATCTACATTTTCGCCATTGCCAATGTGTAGCGGGGCAAAATGGAATTGAAAATTAACGTTTGGCGCGTTATTTACAGCAAAGAAAGCAAACGCTTCCAAAGGACTGACCGTCAATGCGCCTTTGTGCGTAATGAGCCATTGCACCAAATCCACAATTTGATTCAGCGGTTTCAAATGATGATTAAAACCTTCTTGTTGTGCCGATAAACTCGATGTAAAAAAGAAAAGATGGTCTTGCAGATTTTTACCGACCCCCCTCAGTATTTTCTTGACTTCAATGTTTTTTACTTTCAATTCTTCGGCATCGCCAATGCCTGACAACATCAATATTTGTGGCGACTGAAAACTGCCTGCCGAAACAATGACTTCTTTATTGGCATACATTTTTACAAGGCTGTTGTTCGCTGCCAAGTATTCAACGCCTGTGGCTCGGTCGTTTTCAATCAATATTTGTTTGGCGTGCGCTTGTGTAATGACTGTTAAATTTGGACGCGTCATAGCGGGTTTTAAAAACGCTGTGGCGACGCTGTGCCGCCTGCCATTTTTGATAGTAAACTGAAACAAACCCGCACCGTCTTGTTTTTCACCATTATAATCATAGTTTTCGGGCAAACCAACTTCTTTACAGGCATCTACAAAGGCTTGAGCATAAGGTGTTTGGAAATATTTGGCGTGCGTGACGTTCAACAAGCCATTTTTGCCATGATATTCATTGTTTAGGTCTTCGTTGTGTTCCGATTTTTTGAAATAGGGCAACACCTCATTATAACTCCAACCGTTATTGCCCAATGTTGCCCATTCGTTATAATCTGCGGCATTGCCACGCACATAAGCCATCGCATTTGTAGAACTGCAACCGCCTAAAGCTTTTCCTCTTGGCAAATACATGCGCCTGTTATTGACGTGTGCTTGTGGTTCGGTTGAAAAGCCCCAATCTACTTCTGTGCGGTGTAAATTGCCATAAGCGGCGGGGATTTTTATCTCTAATTTAGTGTCACGTCCGCCTGCTTCAAGCAATAAAACGCTATTTGCAGGATTTTCTGACAACCGATTGGCTAAAACGCAACCTGCTGACCCTGCGCCGATGATGATATAGTCGAATTTGTCCATTGTTTTTTTTGATGATGAATGATAAGAGAGATAAATGATGATTTTTTTTTTTGACCACAGGTTGAAAGATAGAACTAAAAACTGAAGCGGTCACAAATAGAAAATAGGAATTTGGATTTCATTTGAAAAGGTTTAAAGTTGTTCGTTTTATTGCTCTATACTGAGGGGGGCTCAATCATCATCTTCGTCACCACTACCCGCCATTTTTGCAGGATAAGGTTTAGAGCCTTTGACAGAATACCAAATAATCCTATTCAAAACATCATCCTTACCTTGGTCAATAAAATTGAAAGCATATTTGATGGATTGTTCGGTGTATTTCAATGAATTACCTTTCAATTTATCTACCGGTTTATTCATTTCATTCAAAGGAATGATGTTCTTTTTATGTGAAAACTTAAAGGTAGTATCCTTTTTTTCTCCAAAACAATCAAACATAGGTGTGGCTGTGGCATCAAGGATATTCATGGGTGGCAAGCCCAATATTTGTTCAATGGTACGCAACAAAGATGTTTGATTGTAATTGGTATGCACCGTCTTTTTTAATATAGAATAATTGCTAACGACATAACCTGTTGTCCGATAAGCACTCACATGATCCCAACCTGCTTGAGAATCATCTTCGCTGATAAAAATAACCGTTGAATCGGCAAAACGGCTGTGCATAATGGCTTCAACGATGCGTCCAACTGCCAAATCGTTGTCGGCAACCATGGCACGAGGCGTTGGAAATTTGGGATTCATGCCCGAAGTGTGGTCATTTGGCAACGACATGACCATCAAATTGGGCAATTGTCCTTTGGGGTCTGATTCTATGCTTTTTAGCTCTTTTAAAAAAGCATCTGCCCGCATTTGGTCGCTGATTGTTTCGTTATCACACCCTGGAAAATCCATTGCCAATATCGGGCGAACACGTGAAATGGTGCTTGTGTTTTTATAAGTAAATGTTTCGCCTTTTTGTTGCAAGGCGAATAAACTCTGCCAATCGTTTGTTTTTACATCAAATTCGCACGTACAAGCCTCGCCATATATCCGTGCTGTTTTGCCATGGTCGAGCGCATTGTTCCAAATCAAACCATTTTTATCATACACCATGGCATCATATAATACGTGTGGATAACTCCGAAACCAAGCACGTACACTTTTTTCCGTATAATCCGTCACCATGCCCGCACTTGCCCAATGATGCCCTTCGGCAGAGGATTTGCCTGAAACATAATAATTGTCCATCAATAAATAGTCTCTTGCAATGCTGTGTTGATTGGGCGTAATGCTGTCGCCAAAAATACAGAGCGAAGCCATACCATCGCCCTCTTTCATATCGCCTAACACTTGGTCATAAGTCCTGTTTTCTTTGATAATGTATAAAACGTGTTTAAAAACCGATGGCTCACCAATGCGCTCAGGCACAGGTCGTGGCAGAACGTCTTTACGAGGTAACAAGTTGGTTAATTTTTCTCGTTTATAAAGGCTTTGATTTTTAACTTTTTCCGTAAAACGGCTTAATTCAGCATCATTTGGCAAAGAAATGAAGGAAACAGAGGCTAATTGATGGTGCGAGTTATAAATTTTATCTGCTTTGGCTTTTTCATTATCTTTGAAAGCAGCACGTGCACCAATGGCTTCTAAATTGGTGATATACAATTCTTTTTTATGGAAAACAATGCCAGAAGGGTAGGCTTGGGTGGGAATATATCCTTTGATTTGGCTTTGATCGAGCCCCTTCCCGACTTTCTCGGGATCGACGACACTACAAGCTCTATTTCCAAGTTTAACAACAGCAATCGCATTGTCCATACCGTTTGCAACATACAAAACAGTACCTGTATTATCTAAAGCTAAGGCATTGGGCGTACTGCCTATGATTTTTTCATTGTCTTTAAAAATACCGACAAAAACGGAATCTACGACAGTCAAACTCTTGGTATCAATCACAGAAATATAGTCGCTGTTGCCATTGGCGACATAGATAAATTTGCCATCAGCACTTGAAATAATGGCATTGGGGTGTAATCCAACATTGATTTCTTTTTGAAATTGACCCGTTTTAATATCAAAAACGGAAACCGTACCACGTGATATGGCTCCTGTTTGTGGATCCACATAAGCGCTGCCCCAAGGCACGCCTGCTGTCTCAAGACCATCAGCAGGATTCGTTACGGGTCCTGCCCAATTGGTCACAAAAGCTAAATTATCAACGACTCGCAGACCAAAAGGAGCAACACCTGTTGGTTTTGTCCATATTTCTTCTTGATTACTGACACGGGTTTTGACGATTTGATTATTGCCATTCAAAACAGTGTAAAGAAACAATTCGCCATTTTCTTCTTGGATAGACACTTCATTGGGTAATGCGATAGTCGCAGGTGCTTTTGCTTTAAAAGAGAATGTCTGTATAATTTTTATTTGTTTGCCATCCCAAACGGCTTGCATGACGCGAGATTTAGACGGAATACGGGCATCAGCACCCCAAAAAATATAAATAGAATCTTTGAAAGTAATGGTTTTTATACCTGAAAACGAACTCATTAAGATATCATACTGAGGGGTCTGATCGTAGCTCCAACGGTTGATTAATTCATGCGTTTCCGTATTAAAAACAGCAATACCATATCGGTCTTCCACAACAACCAATGGGCTTTTCGGTATCATTGTTAAATCTAAACTGTGATTTTCGAAATCTGGATCCCCAAAATTGACAGACACCCCAGCACCGTCAATGATGCGGTTATAAGGCATCAAATAAGGCGAAGTTTCAGCAAAAAGCGTTTTGTTATCATATCGAAGACTCGATTGATTGACCGATTTATAGGTGTCATCAATTTTTATTGTTTTACAACTGATGATGCTGAAAACAGCGATTGATATGAAATAAGCCCAAAACCCTTTCCAGTTTTTCATTTGTTCAAATTTTGATTGTTATTTTCGTAAATACACAGCATAGCGACTTGACACAAAGTTTCATTCAAAAGCCTTGAAACCTAACGTTTTCAAGGCTTTTGAAGATTTATACTGAAGTACTGCTTGTTCAAGGCACAACTGTTTGATGTTGTATCATCATGCACATAAGTGGATTGTTTTTCATTATTTAACGATGTTGGTCAACATAAATAACATTGCCGTCAGGGTCAGTGAGCATAAAACTCGCTGGTCCGGAAGTATTCTCGTCGGCTTCACTCATTAATTTAATTTCTTTTTCCTTTAGTTGTCGTTGAATTTTTCTAACATCATCAAACTGCTCAATATTATGGGCGTTTTCATCCCATCCGTGTCATCGGTGGTCAAAAATCTAAAGTTCAGCAATATCTTCATACAAAGCGATATACTGCCCCGTCGCATATTCCCAAGAATTATCAATTTGCATAATGTTGCGGCGCAAAGCCATGAACCCTCGTTTATTGTCCCACCAAAGGCGCATAGAGCGATGCAGAGCAGTCATAGCTTCATCAATATCAAATTCATCGAATCGAATACCTGAACCACCTTTAGGCGATGAAATATCCGTCACGGTATCTTTCAATCCGCCTGTGCTGCGCACAATCGGCACCGTACCGTAGCGCAAAGAATACATTTGATTGAGACCGCAAGGCTCTACACGACTCGGCATAATCAGAAAATCTGAACCAGCATAGAGTTGGTGCGATACGGCTTCATTGTAGTCAATCATCACACCCATTCTGTCGGGATATTGCATCGCCAGACGCACCAAAGCATCTGTTACTGAGGGGTCGCCAGTGCCGAGGAAAAGGAAGTTGGCACCACCGCCCATAGCGAGATAACGCTCGTACAATACAGGCAATAAGTCTGCACCTTTTTCACCCACCGCACGACCGATGAAGGTAATAATGGGCAATTGAGGATTGACATGGAACATCCGAAGCAAAGCCTCTCTGTTTCTATCTTTGAAAGTATCCACGTCGTCACCAACCAAGTTGTAAGACAACATCGGGTCGGTCGCAGGGTCCCAAACTTGCGCATCAATGCCATTGAGAATGCCTGCCGATTTATGGGCTTCACTGTTTATCAACCACTCCAAACCACCGCTATTGCCTTTCAACTCTTCGAGATAACCCAACGAAACGGTAGTAAATCGCCAAGCGCATTTGATGGCTGATGCCATCGGATTAATCGTGTTCTGCCAATCGAGCAAGCCGACCGCTTCGCCACGATAAGACGGCATTATCCCATTTTGTTTCCAGCTAAATGCCCCTTGATATTGACCATTGTGGATAGTAAAGACGGTCGGAATGCCTGCAAGTACTTCATATTCAGGGCAATATTGGATCATAAAAGGTAAAAGTGCCGTATGGTGGTCGTGACAATGCAAAACCTTTGGTTTAACTTCCATACCCATTACCCAATGGATGACAGCTTGTTGAAACAGCAAGGAGCGTTGGTCTTCATCAGTGAATCCTGTACCAGAAGCATCTGTATAAATGCCCGATCTATCGAAATATTGCGGTGCATTGACGACATATAAATCATAACCTAAGGTTTCGTTCAAACATTTTTCGATGGCGTAAGGCTGCCATTCCCAACCTATGCGTACCGAGCCTTCCATCAAGGGTTCAAACGTTTGGTTTGCGAGCCATTTTGTTCGATGTTTTGGCATAATGACAGCTGTTTCAACGCCTGCATTATTCAAATATTTAGGTAATGCGCCTACAACGTCGCCTAAGCCGCCTGCTTTTGCAGCTGGATAACATTCTGCACTGATGTGTAATATGGTCATAAAGGTCTAATGATAAATGATAAATGATGAATAATGAATGATAAATGGTGAAATGCGAATGTATGAAAATTCATCATTTATCATTCATATTTCATCATTTTTTAAAGAATATCTACAAAAGTAAAACCCCAAAAACCATGTTTGATGGGCAATTCTATTTCTTGTCCCGCTTCTAAGTGCTTAAAACTTTGGGTTTTGGTACGAATTCTATCTATTTCGCCATCTTTTGCAAAATAGAGGTAAAAAGCATCTATGGTCAAAGTTGTATTTTTGGCGATACCAAAACGACTGGTTCTTAAAGGTTCTTCTTTTTGGAAAAGGACTTTTATACTGTTCTTGAATCCCGATTTTTCGGGAAGTGTGGTGCTTTTTGCTAATATATGATTGGAACTGATGCCCAAAAGTGGAAAGATAGCCATACCCGCCACCAAACTGAATAAAATGATGGGCGCACGGTCGCTTTTGTCGTCAGCTTTTTTGCTCAATATCCAACCGATGATACCGCCAACTGCAACGCCTAATAAAAGGCAGCGGAAAAAGAGATATTTTATCTCAAATGTATTGGAGAAATAAGGCACTTCGTGGACGTAACCTAAGATGATGCCGCCTAAAATGGCGAGGACGAAGATGGATTTTAGGAACATTTTCATGTGTTGTGTGATTTTTGTTTTTTGAACACAGATTTTACTTGAAACTAACTCCGCCGAACCTGCCTTGTCGCTATCGCCAAACCAGAAAACCGATAGCCAATGCCTAATTCTGCTGTAGGCACAAGGTAGCCAAAAGTTTTATAGGGCAACATCGAACCAATCCCTATTTTACCATAAATCACCAAAGGGAAACCTGTTCGACGACCACCACTCAAAGCAAAATCACGTCCAAAACCTACAGATACTGAGGGGGTGACATACCATTTTTTTTCGAGCAAAGGATGACTGACGATACCGCTTGAAGGTGCAGCTATCTCTTTTCCAAAAGGCGGAATGATGTAGTTGGCTCCGACACCAATCGGCGTTATTTGCCAAAACCAACCATTTTGACCACCTAGACGGCGATAAGTCAATTCGACCGAAGCAGAGAAGTTTTCAAAATCGTTTTTGCGGTGCATCAAACCTGTTTCGGCAGTGATATACCACTCAATAAAGTCTCGTCCAGCCCGAAAACCTTTGAAACCGCGTTTTTCAATGATTTTTAAAGGAATATCTACGCCAATTTTACCTCCCAGATAACCCAAAGGCGCAAAACCTGAAATATGTAAAGCCAGCGCTTCTTCGCCCAATTTACTGGTGCGGGAAGATTTGTCTTTCTTTTTTTGGGCATTTATACTGAGGGGGGCTATAAAAAAGCAAATTGATATAAAAAAGAATAGTGTTGATTTTTTCATTGCGTGTTTTTGATTTTAAACGTGCTGTAAAGATGCAAAATTTTGTGTTGTGAAAAAATTTCAAAAATATATCATCGTATATTTGCGATTATAAAAAAATCTATCGTATATTTGCGATATAATTAAAAATAGAACAAAATGGCATTCAGTAAAAAAGCAGAATTTAAGGACGATGAGATAGCGATAGCCGCTTTTGCAAAAGCCATCAGTCATCCCGCACGAGTCGCAATATTGAAAGTAGTGGCAGAAAGCCAAAGTTGCATTTGTGGTCAAATCGTCGAGGTATTGCCTTTGGCACAAAGTACGGTGTCGCAACATTTAAAAGAACTAAAAGATGTCGGTTTGATTGACGGCACCGTAGAAGGCGCAAAGTCCTGTTACTGCATCAATTGGGCTGCCTTTGAAAAAGTCAATAAAATACTCAATCAATTCTTTGAAAAAACAATCTGCTGTAAAGACGGATGTTGTTAATGGTGAATGGAAAATAATAGTAATTGACATTAAGAGATTCACCATTTACCATTAAAGATATTCTTTTCACATTTTAAATTTTATGCAATGAAAAATTCTGATTGTTGTCAACAAGGCTCTGGATGTTGTGGTGGTTTAACCACAGGTGGCGGCGGCTGCTAATCCATTGAAGCCCAAACCGTTCCGTCGTCAGATGGACGACGGAACATTTTTTTGAAAAAGCTTTAACAATTAAAATTAAACATCTTTTATTATGAAATCAAGTCCTTTTCCGCGTATGCACACGAGTTTTTATGTTTCAGACATTGAAAAAACGGTGGCATTTTACAATACATTTTTTGGTCAAGAACCAACGAAAGTGCGTCCTTTTTATGCTAAATACATCCTCGATTCGCCGAGTCTCATCATTTCGTTTATCGAAAGCCCAGATAAAGTTAATGCTAACTTTGGTCACATCGGCATTCAAGTAGAAACACAAGACGAGATGTATCGCCGCTTTTTTGAAGCTAAAACAAGAGGTTTAGAACTCGTTGAAGAAATAGGCGTGTCGTGTTGTTATGCCAAACAAGACAAGTTTTGGGTCAGCGACCCCGATGGCATCGAGTGGGAAATCTATTATTTCCATGAAGATGCGGAGTTTAATGACCCACGTTATGATTTCAAAAAAGATGAAGATATGGAAGGGGCTGCTTGTGGCTGTACGCCGAAGGAAAATGCTATGGCAACAACGGCTTTTGCTGCATTGCCTTTGGCAACTGCTAATTGTTGTTAAGATTGAGAATACGTATCGGACAGCTTTCAAAACTGTCCATACATCATATCTTTTCGTGTGATTATTAATATGTTTTTAAAAATTGTTT
>JAYSQG010000066.1:0-5037 GCA_043721685.1 Saprospiraceae bacterium
TTAGAAGAAATTCGTAAACAATATAACGATTGGAAATATGGTACTCGACGAGAACTTCAAAGAGTTTATAAAATTATTAAACGCAAACGCCGTTAAATATCTTGTTGTTGGTGGTTATGAAGTTGCCTATCATGGCTATCCACGCTATACCAAAGACATTGATTTTTGGATATGGGCAAATCCAGATAATGCAGATAAGGTACTCAAAACTGTTCAAGATTTCGGATTTGGGATGTTAGGTTTGCAAAAAGAAGATTTACTCAATGAGAGCAATGTGATACAATTGGGTCAGGAGCCGAATCGTATTGACCTCATCATGGATTTAGAAGGTTTAGATTTTGAAACCTGTTTTGCTCACCGTCAAGAAACAGAGTTTGAACATTTGCCTATTCATTTTTTAAGCCTTGACGATTTAGTGAAAAATAAATTATCAACAGGACGATTGAAAGATAAAGTAGATGCTCAAACGCTTGTAAAGAAAAATAAAAAAAAGAAGAAATAACCCAAAACGCCCCTCTGTATTTTTGCCCTTTTTAACAGACAAACGCTTGATTATCGGTGGGATAATCAAGCGTTTGTGGTTTTTGCCCCCTCAGTATTCGTGAAATCGCATAATCAATTGACAAATAATGAGTTACGCGATTTTTATTTTACTAAAATGCCAACAATCACCCCCTCAGTATTTTGCATAAAAAAGCGGATTTCTATACTACTACAGCTGTCTTACAATGATATTCCAAGTAAAACTCTTATTCAACAACATAAACACCTCCTTTAATTGTTTTAAATTCAATAGTCCCATTCGCTAAAGTATTGAATTTCAAAAGGTTTCCATTGCTGCTAATCTTTGTATTGGGTTTAGCTTCCAATCTGCAAATTTCCCCTGCTTTTGAGGTGATTTTCAATTGCGTCACTTGCTTATTTTGCCACATATAATCCAATTCAAAAGCACCTCTCGCACAAACACCTTTGAATGTGCCCGTTTGCCAATCATCGGGCAAAGCGGGTAGTAATTTTATAAAACCATCGTGCGATTGCATCAACATTTCCGTTATCGCGGCACTCGCACCAAATGTGCCGTCCACCTGCGGGGCTTTGCCGCATAAAGCGAACAAAGACGTACAAGTTTGCTCTTTTATAAAACCTTTGTAAATTTTATTCGACCGATTGCCATCGCCCAATCTTGCCCATAAAGCCATTTTCCACGCTCTTGAAAAACCAGTGGACGCATCGCCGCGTTCTTCCAATACTTTTTTATAGGCTGCTATCAAAGCGGGTGTTCTTTTTTCATATAAAACTTTGCCTGGATACAAGCCGTACATGTGCGAAAAGTGGCGGTGGTTTTTTTCCAACGACCTCCAATCGTCTGCCCATTCTTGCAGCGAACCGTCTTTGCCGATTTGAGGTGGTACTAATTGCGCTCTTGCGGCTTTTACTTTTTGAATAAAATCACTGTTTTTACCTAAAATATCAGATGCTTCTATAAAATAGCCAAACAAGTCATACAGAATTTGCATATCAATCGAAGAGCCCGCACATATCGTCGTACCTTCTCTAAAACCTGCGGTTACTTCATCAAAATAAGGTTTGTTGCCACCACCATCTGGAAAGTTTTCGGGCGACGTGGAAGGATTTGTGATCAACCATTTGCCATTGGGATGTGGTTTTAAAAAATCCATAAAAAACTGAACCGAGCCTTCAATCAAGGGATACGATTCTTTTAAAAAAGTGGCATCTCTCGTGTATGCGTAATGCTCCCAAATATGTGTGCAAAGCCAAGCACCCCCCACAGTAAAAGTGCCCCAAGTTGGTCCATCCATTGGTGCAGCAACACGCCAAATATCTGTATTTTGATGAAAAACCCAACCTTTTGCCCCATAATGCTCCCGTGCCACTTGCGTGCCTTGGTCTGTCAATTCTTTTATCATCCGCACCAAAGGCTCGGCACATTCTGACAGATTGCTGCTTTCAACGGGCCAATAATTCATTTCTGTATTGATATTGGTGGTGTATTTCGAATCCCAAGAAGGGTTCATATCATCGTTCCAAATGCCCTGTAAATTGGCAGGTTCTGTTCCAGAACGGGACGAAGCAATCATTAAATATCTGCCGAAATGATAACTCAAAGCCGATAAGGATGGGTCGGGGCTTGTTTGTATTTTTTGAATACGTTCAGGCGTTGGCAAGTAGGAATTTTCCGTAATGGGCAATTTCAGTGAAACGCGGTCAAAATACTTTTTATAGTCTGCCACAGCCGCATCTAAAATAGCCTTATACGATTTGCTTTCTATCTTTTTAAAATAATCATCTACTCGTTGGTGGGGATTGGCACTCACGTCTTTGTAATTCACAAAATTGGTGGCGGCTGCAAAATACAAAGTCACGGCATTGGCATTTTTAATGATTAAATCTACCCCCTCAGTATTCATTGTGCCGCCTTCGGGTACGGCTTTTATGCGGGCTTCATAGCGCAATTTCCCTTCAATACCCATATAATCAGCCGATTTTCCTGTCAAAACCAACCCCTCAGTATTGTAGGCATCCATTCTAAAATAGTCGGTTGCATAATTGGAATGGGCTTGATTCCTAACCCCTCTTAGATTGGCTGTAAAAGAAATGCTATTAGGTTTATCTGCCGTAATCCGAACAACAATCACTTGGTCGGGTGCAGAAGCAAACACTTCTCTTTGATACGTTATGCCGTTTGATTTGTACGAAACACTTGTTATGCCATTTTCCAAGTTCAACCAACGTTTATAATCGCTGATAGAATCTTGATTTTTAAAAAACAAATGCAAGTTGGCAAGGCTTTGATATTTTTGTTGCTCAACAGGATAGCCCATTAAATTGCGCCCAAAAAGATTATGTGCAGCTAAATATTTTTCTTCAAAAACCAATTTTTGAATTTCGGGTAATACCTTATAACCACCCTTAACGACCGTTGAATAAGGACCGCCCGACCAATACGTTTCTTCATTGAGTTGAATCCGCTCCTCGCCATTTTTACCAAAAACCATTGCCCCCAATCTGCCATTTCCGACAGGCAGGGCTTCTTCCCATTTTTTTGCAGTGGTATTGTACCAACTTAAAGTGGCAGGATTAAAAGACTTGGTATTGATTTTATTGGAAAAATCATTGTTCTGTGCGCTTACACAAAAAGAAAGAAATAATGCGATTGATAGGAAAAGAAACGTATTGATTTTCATTTTTATAATATTTCAACAAAAATACTAGACTTATTCAAAAATAGCTAACAATTATTTTACTTTTTGTTTTAAATTGTGAATAGCGGCGCACCCCCCCCGCCAAATCTTCAAAATCTGTTTTATGACAGCTATAAATATGCTATTGATTTTTATATATGCACTTTGTGAGAGTGTTTCAAGGTATTTTCTCTAACTTAAAGTAAATCTGCAATATAGGAAACTGATTTATGGCGACTTAATCGTAACTCTATGGCCAAACGTCAACAACAGGATGAAGAAAATACTGAGGGGTCGTACCGTCGCTACTTTTGTTCCTGTGGCTGAATCATCGGCATTTTTCAAATATTCAAGGGTTATTTTTGTTTCGATTTTATACAATTATTTGATAATATCCATTCTTTCAGAAGTGGTTTTCATCCCAAATGATTTATGCCGTGTAGCTGTTTTGGATTTTAACGCAGCAGCACCTTCTCTGCCAACACTTTGATCGGGTGCAGAGGCTGAATCATGCAGACAAGATGTGTTTTTATGGAGCGTCTTCACTTCCAAGAGGCACCCAGAAGACCGCAATGTCGTTTATAATTTTTTTTTTTTGACAAAAGGCATGATATTACGCAGTAAGGCTTTAACCTTATGATATTGGAGAAAACACTTTTTCCTGCCGAATTTTATTCCGTTGTCTTCATTGCGCTGGAGGTTTCAGGTGTTCCTTCAGTATGACGCATTCAATTGATAAAGACCCTAAGGCATTCAATAAGAGATTTTACGCTTTATATAATGTCAATATTCTTCAAATAGTTAGCCAACTCTTTGATATTACCAAAACTAGGAGAAAGATGAAGCCGCGCTTTTTTTAGTATTTTTTTTGAGTGCTCCTTAACCGTTTCTATACCGATGTTTTGCAGAACGGCTAATTGCGAGCCGCTTAGACCATTTGAAAAGTCTTTCAAAATCAATAATTCTCGGCTAGTAAATTTCAATTTATCTAGCATGATTTTACGGACACGCTCGGAAATATCTTTTTCGGCAGCTACTACTAGGCTATTGTAAAGGGTAATCGTTCGAAAATGAATACGCGGACGAATGAAAATGGGAACGTCTAAGAAGGGTCCTAATTTCTCAAAACGATGATAACTTGCAATTGGATTGTCATCTTTATCCGTTTGTATGGTTGATGTATTCATCTGGACTAAAATGAATTTGCCATCTATGCGCTTAACAGGATACTGTATGCAATAATGCAAACGGCTATTTAAGATGCGGTAACGCTGTTCTCTGAACAACTGAAAGGTCATCAAGCCATATTCTATGACAAGGTTTCTGTATCTGGGGTGAATCAATTCAATACTTTTTTCCAGGCTAAAATCTTCATCTTTATAGCCTAGTATTTTTTCAACACCAGTGACAAAAGTCAATTTTTGTTCGAGTAGGTCGGTTATACAATGGTAACTATTGAACAAATAGTTGCTCTCGACAAGAGGCTTAATAGTCGTCTCGAAAATTTGGTGAAATGATTGTGTTGTAATATCAGAACTGCCAACATTTTTTTTGATTTCACTAGCAGGAGTGCCATTGTAATAGGTTGTTGATTTTTCCATTTATTATTTTCTGATTTCTGTTTTTGTTATAAGATCAGTTAATAATACCATTTTTTTTATCTCTTGCCTTTGACGTTTAACGACACGAAACCCAATTATTTCAGAACGACTGCTTGCAGGTGATGACCCACGAAAAGAGGCTCGAATCATTGATGCAGGCTGTTCCCAAGCCCCCCCCCTCAGTACATGCAAGCGACTCGTATCTTTAAGGCATACACCTGCAATCGGGTTAT
>JAYSQG010000067.1:0-8154 GCA_043721685.1 Saprospiraceae bacterium
CGATCAAAATTCTTTGTTATAGCGATTTCAATGAGTTTTTTCTTAAAAAAAAACTTTTTTTCATCACTTTTCCCTGCTTTTATCAAATACAGGCTTGCCAAAACAGCTATGGCAAGTGGGTTTTCAGATGACAATAAATCCGCTTCATTCTGTTCACGAACCGTATAAGTATTGAACCCATAACTGATTTCTGTACCATAATTTGAGGCTTTGAAAAGATTATAAACTTTTGGGCGCGATGCACCTGTATATAAGGCGAGTGCTGTCACATCTGTCGTATCGTATTTGATGAAAATATAGACAAAATACCGAAACATACGACGTACAAAATCTTTCTCTGATTGACCTTGAAACTCGATATGAACGATGACATATTTTACACCGCCATTTTTCAAACGAAAACGAATGATTTTATCCGACACCTTTTTCTTAGGTTCGTTTGCAGCAAAAGTCTCATTGAACTCTTGTTCTAAATACTCAGGTTTTATAGAAAAATCAATCGCATCGTGAAGTTCTTTACCAAAAAAGAAGAGGATAAAGTCTTCTTCAAACTCGGTTGCGAGGTCTTTCCAAAGCAAGTCGGGTTTACTTTCTTGTTCCGTCATCTATTTTCTCGAATATGTTTTTAAATAATTGATTACCAATACCTTGCAAGATAAATAGTAAACATTTTTTCAAGAAACAAAGAGACGACTTTTTGGCATTTTTATTCTAACAATAAATATTTTATCTATTCTTAAAACCTTGCATCGCTGTCTTTCTGCAACTGATAAACATATTCCTTCACCGCTTGCGCCCATTCCAAATGGTTTTTATCTCTCGTAAAATGCGCTTTACTGAGGGGGTCGCCGAAAACATAATTAAGTGTTTGATTGCGTTGCCGATACATTTCATCAGCTAAATACAACATTTCGAGATTGGCTTTTATGTTGAAACGCTTACGCATATTGGCTAAATTGTAGAAAAAATGTGAGTTTTCGCCGCCAATAAATGTTGGAATGATGGGCTTTTGGTAGCTGATGGCTTTTGTAATAAAACTTTTTTGCCATTCTAAATCACGTATTACGCCTTTTTGTCGCCTTGAAACGAGTCCTGCGGGGAAAAACAAAACGCAATTGTCGGATGCAAATACGTCGTCCATCAATCTTAGATTTTCCTTTGGGTTTTTACCATGTTTGTTCACACCGACAAATAATTCACCAAAACCTTCAAGGTTTAAGAGAATGTCGTTGACGAAAAAGCGCATATCAGGGCGTTTTTGACCCACAACCTTCATCAAACCGAGCGCATCTAAACCGCCCAAAGGATGATTTGCGGCAATGATGCAGCCACCTGTTTCAGGTACATTTTCTAAACCTGTAAACGTGACATTTGCGCCCATTTCTATAAAACAGGCTTCAACAAATTCATTATTTCTCAAATGTCCATTGGTCTCAATAAATCTATTGATTTCGTCCTCATGAACAATACGTTTTAGGTAGTTTAGAACGAAATTGGGCAACGCTTGCGCCAACGTTTTATTTTTATCTGCAATGACTTTCCGAACATCAATGAATGGTTTCATTTATACTTAGTTGATAATGGATAATGGATAATGGATAATGGATAGTTGATAATGGTAAATTATTTAAAGTTTCCAGTAAATACCAAGCTCGAAAAGTCCCCTCCGGGGATTTAGGGGCAAAAACGGTCTGTTTCAAGTCCGTCCATTCATTTTTTAAAATACTAAAACAGACAGTATCACGCCTAAAACCATCAGTCATGACTGTAAAATGTCTTAAAATGCCTTCTTCGATGCCACCAATGCCTTTAATGGCTTCTCGTGATTGTTGGTTACGGGCATCTGTATGGAGTTCGACACGTGCAAAGTTTAAGGTTTCAAAAGCATATTGCATCATCAAAAACTTCATATTGCGATTCAAACCTGTGCGTTGAAACGGTTTGCCTATCCATGTTGCACCAATCGCTAACCGTTCATCTTTATTTGAAACAGCGTAAAAACTGGTGCTGCCTGCGTATTGATTCGCTGTTTTAAGGTTTTCAAAATCCATGACCATCAAAGGACGAATCAAAACACGCTCGTTTTCTAAAACGATATTTTTTGTAAAATCAAAATTCATGATGTGAAACTTATGATGTTTAAATTTTTGTCTAATAAAACAAAATCTGCGGCATAACCCTTTTCTATTTTGCCAAATTGATGCGCCAAACCTACGGCTTTTGCAGGATATAGCGAAGCCATGCGCAAAGCCTCTTCCAAAGGAATACCTACTTTTTCCACACAATTTTGAACACATTTAACCATCGTTAAAGCGGAACCTGACAATGTACCATCGGCAACAACATATTTTTCGCCTTTCAAACGATGTGAATATGCCCCCTCAGTATTTTCCGTAACAGCATCCGTTATAAGAAACAAACGCTCTCCTAAAACCTTTTTTGCTATCCGAATCGCTGCAAAATCAACATGATAACCATCGGCAACAAGGCTGACTTGTACTTTTGGATGCTCAAATATCGCTCCCACCACGCCCAATTCACGATGTTGCAACGGCGACATGGCATTAAAAAGATGCGTTGCTAAGTGAATACCTTTGTCAAAAGCAGCTGTGGCTTCCGCAAAAGTCGCATTTGTATGTCCTCCGGAAACGAGAACGCCGTTTGATTGTAGCAGTTCAACAATTTCATCGCTGCATACTTCAGGTGCAAGTGTCATTATTTTCACAATGCCTTTTCCTTTGTCTAACCATTTTTTGATGTCTGATACTGAGGGGGCCTGTTTGATGTGTTCTATAAGGTGTGCACCGCGTTTCACCTTATTAATGTAAGGTCCTTCGAGGTGTAAACCCAAAACGCCTTTGCCGCCTTGCGCCCAATATTCGCGCACGGCTTCAATCGCTGCAAGCATAATCGTTTCTGAATTGGTCGCAACCGTTGGTAAAAAATGCGTTGCGCCGCCAGCAAAGCAATAGACATAAGTTGCTTTCAAAGCTTCAACTGATGGAAACTCACCAAATAGATGTCCATTGCCACCATAAATCTGAATATCTATGAAGGCAGGTGCAAGCAAATGACCTTTTAAATCAATGCGCTCGGCTTCAGTTGGCACGTTTTGAAGTTCTACTAAGCCGATTATCTTTTCATTATCGGTTATAACACATTGGTTTTCAAGTATTTCAGTACCCGTAAATATGCGTCCGTTGGTGTAGGCTTTCATTTTGTATTAATTTTTAAAAATATTTAGTCATCATTTAATGAACGGCGAAAATACGCCCCCCTCAGTATTCAACACCTTTTTTTCAAAAAAAGAAAAAAAACAATCAATGTTAGGCTTTTAAAAAAAAAGCTTGCCGTACATTTGCGCCCAATTTGAACATCACCTTTTAACTATCAAATTGACATGCCGAAAGATCCAGCTTTAAAATCCGTTCTTATCATCGGTTCGGGTCCTATTATCATTGGTCAAGCCTGCGAGTTCGATTATTCGGGCAGTCAGGCAAGTCGTTCGCTTCGAGAGGAAGGCATTGAGGTCGTCCTCATCAACTCGAATCCCGCGACCATTATGACTGACCCGATGACCGCCGACCACATTTATTTACTACCGCTCACGGTCGAATCCATCATTTCCATTCTCGAAAAGCATAAAATAGACGCCGTTTTGCCTACCATGGGGGGGCAAACGGCGTTAAATTTAGCTATCGAAGCCGACAAACAAGGCGTTTGGGAACGATTCAACGTCCAAATGATTGGCGTTGACATTGCCGCTATCGAATTAGCGGAAAACCGTGAGGAATTTAAAAAACTGATGATTCGCATTGGTATGCAAGTCGCACCTTCATTCATCGCCAATTCTTTTTTGGAAGGCTATGAAGCCGCCCAAAAGATTGGTTTTCCGTTGGTTATACGTCCGTCTTATACGCTTGGCGGTACTGGCGGTAGCTTGGTTTACAAAGAATCGGAGTTTGGCGATGCCCTCAAACGCGGTCTTGATGCGTCTCCAACACACGAGGTTTTGGTTGAAAAAGCCGTTTTGGGTTGGAAAGAGTTTGAGTTGGAATTACTGCGAGATAAAAACGACAACGTCGTTATCATCTGTGCCGTCGAAAACCTCGACCCAATGGGCATTCACACAGGCGACTCAATTACCGTTGCGCCTGCCATGACATTGAGTGATACCGCTTACCAGCAAATGCGTTCTGATGCGATTCGGATGATGCGCGCTATGGGTAACTTTGCAGGTGGTTGTAATGTTCAGTTTGCTCAAAATCCTATAACAGAGGAACTGATAGCGGTTGAAATCAATCCCCGTGTGTCTCGGTCTTCTGCCTTAGCATCAAAAGCAACGGGTTATCCGATTGCGAAAATTGCTGCTAAATTGTCGATTGGCTACACACTCGATGAGTTGAAAAATCAGATTACAAAGACAACCTCTGCGTTTTTTGAACCAACCCTCGATTATGTGATTGTCAAAATGCCACGTTGGAACTTTGACAAATTCCCTGGGGCGGACGATACTTTGGGCTTGCAGATGAAATCTGTTGGCGAAGTCATGTCAATTGGTCGTAATTTCTTGGAAGCTTTGCAAAAGGCTTGTCAATCGCAAGAAAACGGTCGTGCAGGTTTGGGTGCAGACAAAAAAGAGTGGATTCGCACAGAAGATATATTAACACGCCTTGAAAAAGCATCGGATGACCGCATTTATCGCGTCAAAGATGCCCTTCGCTTAGGCATTCCTTCAAAATCAGTTCAAAAACTGACGGGTATTGACCCGTGGTTTATCGGAGAAATCAAACGCCTTGTTGCCTACGAAGACCGTTTGTTGCGCTTCAATGTTGCCGAAGACATTCCAAAAGACCTGATGCTCGAACTCAAACAAGTCGGTTATTCTGATGCGCAAATTGCTTGGGTTTTAAGGATTAAAGAGCAAGAAGTCACGCGCTACCGTAAAAATCTCGGCATCCGTCGTGTTTATAAAATGGTGGACACCTGCGCTGCGGAGTTTGAAGCACAGACACCTTATTATTACTCAACTTTTGAAGGCGAAAACGAAAGTATTCCTTCTGATAAAAAGAAAATCATCGTTTTAGGTTCAGGGCCAAACCGTATTGGGCAAGGCATTGAGTTCGATTATTGCTGCGTTCATGGCATTTTAGCCCTTAAAGAAGCCGGTTATGAAGCGATTATGGTCAATTGTAATCCTGAAACGGTATCAACAGACTTTGATATTGCCGACAAACTTTACTTTGAACCTGTTTATTGGGAACATCTTTTGGAAATCATTGAATTGGAAAAACCAGAAGGTGTTATCGTTCAGTTAGGTGGTCAAACGGCTTTGAAATTGGCTGCTGACTTGCACAAAGCGGGCATCAAAATCATCGGAACGAGCTACAACGACTTGGATATTGCCGAAGACCGTGGACGTTTTTCTGATTTGTTGAAAGAATTAGACATTCCTTATCCAAAATATGGTGTGGCAGAAGATGCCGACGAAGCTTTGGTTTTGGCTAACCGCATCACCTACCCTGTTTTGGTGCGTCCGTCTTATGTCATTGGTGGTCAAAGCATGAAAATCGTTATCAACGACGAGGAATTGGAAAAAGGTGTTTTGAATATCTTCAAACACATGCCCGACAACCGCGTTTTGATTGACCAATTCTTGGAACGTGCCAAAGAAGCGGAAATTGACTCCATTTTTGATGGTGAAAACTTCCACATCATGGGCATCATGGAACACATCGAGCCAGCAGGTATTCACTCAGGCGACTCATCTGCGATGTTGCCGACATACAGTTTGTCCGACAATGTGCTTAGATTAATGGCAGAACATGCTGAAAAACTCGCACGTGCCTTGAATGTACGTGGTTTGCTCAATGTTCAATTCGCTATCAAAGATGAGCAAGTGTATGTCATCGAAGCCAATCCACGTGCTTCACGGACGACACCGTTCATTGCGAAAGCGTATCAAATTCCATATTTGAACATTGCAACAAAAGTGATGATTGGCACACATAAATTGACGGACTTCACTTTCGATAAATCGTTGTTGAAAGGTTACGCCATCAAAGTGCCTGTTTTCAGTTTCAATAAATTTCCAAATGTGGATAAGAAGCTCGGACCAGAGATGAAGTCAACCGGCGAAGCGATTCACTTTATCAAAGACTTGAAAGACCCATACTTCCGTGAATTAGAAAGGAATCGGAATATGTACTTGTATCAATAGAATGTATGAAATATATACCCCCTCAGTATAAAAGCCGTTTCGTTGTCGAAGCGGCTTTTTGCTTTTAAAATAAAGTTTGTTGTCTTTAGAAAATCAGCTATTTTTGTTAGATATGATTTTAAAATCATTCTTTATGAACCTAAACAAGAAACTTAGATTCAAATTAGAAGTGCAACTTTTTCCGAAAAAATAGGTCAGCGCCAGCGCCTATCCTTGCTTCGCTAAAAGATTAAAGATGAACAAGAACCAGCAACTGACCCTTGCACAAAGATACGAAATACAGTTACTTCGTAAACAAGGCAAAGGACAAAAAGAAATAGCCTCCTCTGTCAGAGTTAATAAATCCAGCATCAGCCGCGAGTTAGAGCGCAATAGCGCAGGAGGCAAATATGAAGCTGAAGAAGCACACCGTCGATACGTGTATAAAAATATTTTTATGTTTTTACTATTGAAAATCAATTAATTAGACAACATAACAGGCATAACGAGCATCAAAATATCTTCGCCCGCAATCGGCTCGACAGGACGCATAATACCCGCACGAGTCGGTGTGGACAATTCAATTTGAATATCGTCGCCTTCCATAACGCCCAACATTTCTACGAGGAATTTGGCATTGAAACCAATCGTCATCGTTCCTGCTCCGTCATAGCTACACGCCAATTGTTCCGTTGCTTCGTTTGAAAAATCAAGGTCTTGCGCTGAAATCGTTAGGCTTTTATCGTTGATGTTTAAAACAACTTGATTGGTCGTTTTATTCGCATAAATCGCAATACGTTTCAAGGAATTTTGGAAATCTGTACGTACCACCGTCACTTTGTTCGGATTATCAATCGGAATGACGGCATTGTAATCAGGATAACGTGCATCAATCAAACGGCAAACCAAATTGACGTTTGGAAAATTGAAAAAGGCATTCGATTTATTATATGAAATGCGGACTTCATCGTTTTGTGGCAAAGCATTTTTTAACAAATTCAAGGCTTTTTTAGGCACAATGAACGAAGTTGCTTCTGCACTTTTGACATCTGTGAATGAATAACGCACCAATTTATGCGCATCAGTCGCCACAAAAGTCAATTTATCATTATCTACTTGAAAGTAAACGCCTGTCATCGCTGGGCGCAACTCGTCGTTTGAGGTGGCAAACAAAGTCTTGTTGATGCCTTGTGCCAACGTGTGGCTTGGAATCGTGATGAAAGTATCGGCTTCCGATTGTGGAATACTTGGAAAATCATCGCTGTTTTCGCCAGCTAATTTATACTTACCATAAGCCGAAGTGATTTCGATGCTGAAATTGTCTTCATTGACACTAAATGTAATCGGTTGTTGCGGCAACGCTTTGAGTGTATCCATCAAAATTTTGGCAGGCACGGCGATAGAGCCGTCGGAATCACTCATGACATCCAACTCCGTTGAGATACTCGTTTCGAGGTCTGTGGCGGCAATCAGGAGTTTATTGTCTTGAATCGTAAACAAAAAATCTTCAAGAATGGGCAAAACGGGGTTTGAACCGATGGCACCACCTGCGATTTGTAATTGCTTCAATAGGTCGGAAGACGAAACGCTGAATTTCATACGTTGATAGATTAGTCGTTAAAATTAGTCATTAATAATAGATGCTTTGGGTAGTATTTTTACCATCCAACAAAGGATTTTTAAAAAGCGGAACAAATTTAGGTCAAAATCACCATTTTGTTTAAATAATATGCTAACAAAATGTGGATAACTTTTGTGGGTAAGTTTGGTAACTAAAAAAGCCGTTTTTACCGATCCAAAGGATTCCTTCGGAAGGGGGACTTCTAACCAATTTTCAAGACCCCATTTTACCATGTCTTCTTAAATTCTAAACAAAAAGCGGCTTTCAAGGTTTATTACTCATGTTTGTACGCAAATATTGAAGTAGAATCTATCATCTTTTAAAAACGTCATTT
>JAYSQG010000068.1:0-10093 GCA_043721685.1 Saprospiraceae bacterium
GTATAAAATAGGGGAACATTGAATCATCAACGTTCCCCTATTTTATACCCATAACTAATCCCCCAATAACCAACAATCCAGACTTTGGGGCAAAAAAAAACCCTGCCAAAATGATTGGACAGGGACAAAACAAAAAACAAACACTATGAACAAACACTATTTTTAAGTCATTTTGGATGAGGGTCTGTTTGTCGGTCAATCGATTTTTTGAAGCGACCGACAAACTAACCCCGGTATAAGAGACGATTTTATTCGAAAGATTGATTTAATCATTGCGTAAAATTATCGTCAGAATAAATAATCGGTTTTTAGAACGGCTAAAGTTTAGCATGAATCATATTAGTTAATTAACAAATACTATGCCAACTTTTTCAAACCGAACAACAATCTTTATTGCTGTGAAAAAAAAATTAAAATGAGTTTTTGCGAAGCCTAAGCTTAAAATAGAAATATGGTTATGAGCTGCTGTCTTAATTTATCTAACTGCGCTTTTCATACTACAAAACAGCAGGATTCTTGGTGCAAAGTTATGACAAGATTTCGAAAAACATGTACCTTATTTGCGCTTAAAATCATTTTTTTTCTTAACTCATTTATATTCAGAATACTTGCTAAAAACGTGCCAATAATTTAGTAGTGAATGCTTTAGAGTTTAAATGAAAATACAATCTATGTAAGCGGTCTGTTTGATTTAGAAAACGGTATGTGACAAAAAACCGCACTTGAAAAAGGTGATATTTTTTGAAAAAATATTTTTTATTATTGACAAGCCTACTTTTTAGGCTTTAAATAAGTCAAACAAGCAAGATAAGTCAGCATTTCTATACGGGCTCCTTTTCATTATAAGTAAACGTGACAAAGTGTATAAAGTTACTTCTGTGTTTTCAAATATCTAAGAAAATCCCACACGCGGGTTAAACCAGCGATAAAGCACATCCACAATGACATTACTCAAAAGTATGACAAGGCTTAAAAGCATGAGAACAGCATAAACAAAAGACCAATCGTCGCTGAATATTGCTTCAAGAGTTGTTCGACCCATGCCTTGAAGGTTAAAAATGAGTTCAACAGCAAATGCGCCTGTTATCATTGAAGGAATCATTTGACCGAATAAGGTGATAAGTGGCGTTAAAGCATTTCGGACGGCATGGTGCCAGATAACACGGCTTTGGGGCAATCCTTTGGCTCGGGCAGTTTGTATATAGTCTTTTTTTAAGACATCCACGATGGCTCCTTGCATTTGTCGAGCAATGACGGTGCTTGGGTGTAGTGCCATACATATAATAGGTAACACCAAATGTCCTGCGCTCCAAAAAAGGGTTGCCCAAATCGTTGCACCGACAGGCACATCGGTTGCTAAACCCACGTTAGGGAATATTTTTAAGCCATAAAAACGGGTCGTTAAAAACATAGCTGCCAATGTTGCTAACCAGAACGTAGGCAGTGAATAAACAGCAAAAATAAAGCGCATAACCCAACGTCCACGCTTATTTTGGCGGTTTGTTCCAATAAAAACACCTAAGGGAATGCCAACAAAAAAGGCTAAAAGAATAGCAAAAAAACTCAAAACAAGCGTAATACTGAGGGCTGGTTTTAATTTTTCGACAACGGTTTGGTCGTTTTTGGTCAAACCAAAATCGCCTTTTAGAAACTGCGTTAACCAATGATGATATTGATTATCAAACCCAAACCAATGAAAATGAGGAATATACAGTTGATGAGTTGTTGCATTTTGTTTGAGATACGTGTAAGCTTCGGCTATTTTTTCCACATCGGTTTTAAAAGCTGTTGTATCAACTAAACGTTCTAATTCTTTGATATGAAAGGAAATCGTTGCGTCTGAATGTTGTATCAACAATTGTTGTGCATTATTTTGAAAAACACCCCACGCATTAATTTTTGACAAAAAAGCCTTATTTTCCTTGTAAAAAAGGGAAATAGCGGACCAATTGCCATATTGCCATATCAAGTGTTCAAGTGCTTTTTGTTCATCGCGGCGTATGATTTTATAAAAAGTATCGGGGAAAGCGGCTGGTAATATGGAAAAATAAAACGTCGGTTTGTCTATTCCTAA
Source organism: Saprospiraceae bacterium (assembly GCA_043721685.1). Taxonomy (GTDB): domain Bacteria; phylum Bacteroidota; class Bacteroidia; order Chitinophagales; family Saprospiraceae; genus JAAFJT01. Next base: position 2,075 of record JAYSQG010000068.1, read on the forward strand.
TTCATGTGCTGTTTCTGCATAAAGTGCGTCAGAAATCCGATTCGATGAATTGGATTCTGCACTATTCCGCAATTTATCACTCACGGTATCGCCTGTCGCACAGCGGCTTAGGCTGAAAATGACGACTGAGATGATTAACCACGTTGGTATCGTTAAGGCGAGACGTTTTATAATGTATTGAAACATAAGGATTTACACGATTGCTTTTTTGCTTTTTGTAAATTATTACGCTAATATCGTATTTTAAACCAAAAGACCCCCTCAGTATTTTACCAAAAACTGCCACTTCCTCTTACTTTTGCATTTTAAAAACAAATAAAAAGAATGGGCTGGAAGTCAACTTTAATAAAACCTTTTGCCAAACACATCGCGCGACGCATCGCTGAATTATCGAAAACAGGTGTTGAAGCACAAGAAGGCGTTTTTAACAATCTGATACTGAGGGGGTCAAAAACAGCTTTTGGGCGTGACCATGATTTTGCAAATATCCGTTCTTATGAAGATTTCAAAGTATGTGTGCCGATACGTGACTATGAGGATTTGAAAGACTATATTGAACGTGTCAAACATGGTGAATCCGATGTGTTGTGGACAGGTAAACCGGCTTATTTTGCAAAAACAAGTGGCACTACTTCGGGTGTTAAATACATACCTATTTCTAAGGATTCCATACCCAATCACTTCGGCTCTGCTCGTAATGCCTTGTTCAATTATTATGCTGAAACAGGCAAAGGCGCATGGCTCGACGGTAAGGTGATTTTCCTATCTGGTAGTCCTGAATTGGACGAAGTGAATGGCATAAAAACTGGGCGTTTGTCAGGAATTTCCAATCATATGATTCCTAATTGGTTGAAAGGCAATCAGTTACCGTCTTATAAAACAAATTGCATAGAGGAATGGGAGGACAAAGTAGATGCTATTGTTAAGGAAACAGTGGGGCAGGACATGACCCTCATTTCAGGGATTCCGCCGTGGGTGCAGATGTATTATGAGCGACTTTTGGAACAAACGGGCAAAAAGACGGTGGCTGAAATTTTCCCAAATTACTCCGTTTTTGTTTACGGCGGTGTCAATTTTGAACCTTACAGAGCGAAGTTAGAAGAGCTTGTTGGCAAACGTTTAGACGGTGTTGAGACCTACCCAGCGTCCGAGGGTTTTATCGCTTTTCAAGATTCACAAACCGAACGCGGCTTGTGGTTGAATGTAGATTCAGGTATCTTTTTCGAGTTCGTTCCAGTGAATGAATATGGTAATGAAAACGCTACTAGATTGAGCTTGCGCGAAGTCGAATTGGGTGTGAATTATGCCCTTATCATCAACAATAATGCAGGACTTTGGGGATATAGTATTGGTGATACAGTTGAATTTGTCTCTAAAAACCCGTACCGCATTGTCGTAACAGGTCGTATAAAGCATTTTATTTCAGCTTTTGGTGAACATGTTATCGGTAAAGAAGTGGAAGAAGCCTTACTTTCGGTCGCTAATACTGAGGGGGTGCGTATTGTCGAATTTCACGTTGCGCCGCAAGTAATGCCAACAGACGGTGGTTTAGCATATCACGAATGGTTCATAGAATTTGACAATTTGCCTACAAATATGCTTGAATTTGAGCAAAAAGTGGATATAGCGATGACAAAACAAAACATCTACTACGATGATTTGATTACAGGCAGTATCCTCCGACAACTCATTATTCGCCCTTTGAAACGTGATGCGTTTAGAGATTATATGAAATCGGAAGGCAAATTAGGCGGACAAAATAAAGTGCCCCGTTTGGGAAATGATAGAAAAATAGCGGCAGAATTGGAGAAATATATAGCCGATAAATAGGTTGTTTTGAATTAAAAAGTTATTATAATGAATCAAAAAATTTTTGAAAATAAATAGAAATTATGGCTTTTGACATATTTATTACTTTGTTTTTAGTAGCATTGAACGGTTTTTTTGTGGCTGCAGAATTTGCTATTGTTAAAGTACGTGCTTCGCGAATTGAGATGAAAGCAAAGACAGGAAGTGGTGCAGCTATACTTTCCGTGCATATTATTGCACATTTAGATGCGTATTTAGCTGCCACTCAATTGGGTATTACCTTAGCGAGTTTGGGTTTGGGTTGGGTTGGTGAGCCTGTTGTTTCCAAAATTATTTTAGGCATTATGGAGGCATTTGGACTGACACCTGACCCTGTGCTGGCGCATCAAATTGCTTTACCGACGGCATTTGCTATTATTACCGTACTCCACATTGTTTTTGGGGAATTGGCACCGAAATCTATAGCCATTCAACGACCAGAAGCAACGACTTTGTGGGTCGCCTATCCATTGAATGTTTTTTATTGGGTTTTCAGACCTTTTATTTGGATTTTGAACGGTATTGCGGGTTTTATATTGAAAATATTTGGCATTCATGCGATTCATGGTTCCGAAGCGCACAGTGCCGACGAACTGAAATTGTTGGTGCAACAAACGAGCGAGCATGAAGATGAGAAAACCACCGATTATGATATTATCAAAAATGCTTTTGATTTTTCGGAGCGAACGGCGCGGCAAATTATGATTCCACGCACTAGGATGGTGACTATTGATGTCAATAAATTTAAAGATGAAGACCTCGAAAAATATTTTGAGGAAGGCTATTCACGTATACCTTGTTATGAGGATGATATTGATAATATTAAGGGTGTAGTTTATATAAAAGACATGATGCACATGCTTCAAAAGAAAGGAACTATAGTCATTTCGGAGTTGATTCGCCCTATGGTGGTTATTCCGGAAAACAAGAAGATTAGCAGTTTGCTAAAAGAATTTCAACAAAAACACATACATATTGCCATTGTTATCAATGAATTTGGTGGAACGCAGGGCATCGTTACGATGGAAGATATTATTGAAGAATTGGTCGGTGAAATTCAAGATGAAACGGACAATGAAACACCTATTGTCGAAAAATTGGACGACAACACCTATAACATCGTTGCGACTGCTGCACTCCACGACATTAATAATTTGCTGCCTGAAGCCATTGCCGAAAACAGTAATTACGATACGCTTGCTGGTCTTGTGATTCAGAAATTTGGAAAAATCCCTAATACAAACGACAAAATCATAGTAGATGGTTATGAAATTACTGTTTTGAAAAAGGTGAAAAACACGGTTTCTTTGGTACAACTTAAAACAAAGACATAGTAATCATATAGTCAAAAGGGATTTAAACTAAAACAACAAAGCGTAATGAAATCGAAATTTCATTACGCTTTGTTGTTAACACGAATTATTTATAAGTAATTGATTACAAATCTTTTACCGAATTTTTTTCAGAAATCACTTCTTTCAATTCCTTTAAAAAAGCATATTGCTGCGGTAGTACTTTTTTGAAAGCGTCTTTGACGGCAAAGTAAGTACCATGTTTTTCCAACTCATTGAAAACCTTGTCAGACACCAAACGCATATCTTGTTTTATCAAACCTTTGAGTGAAGGAATATCGTGCCAATCGCCCTCAACTGCTATCGCTTGATATTGTTCACCGTCTTTTTCAACAGGGTCCAATTCAATCGCATCAGCGTTCATTTTACTGAGGGGGGCATGTGGCAAATGCCAATCGTCGCCTTCAAGGTCGTGGTTGACAAGGAACACTTCTAAGCCGCGTTGCTGAATGCGATAAATGATGAGATGTGCTTTTTTGATGATGTCTTGCATGTCAAAATTAAGTTTCTATTTTGTTCACTAAATTTAGGTGTACAAAGTACTATAATATAATGTAAGTGAGTATCTAATTGTTGCAAAAACTTTCAAAAAAAATTGAAAGTTGTTTTGGGGATTGGGGATTAGGGATTGGTTGCTTACGACTAACCAATCCCTAATAACCAATCACAATGACTCCGTCTTGTATTTTCCTTTTTTCTTAGGTTCATCGCCTTTGCGTTGTTTGTCGTATGGTTGAATCAGCGGCATACCGTCGGTATTGGGCGACATCGGAAAACCGTCTTTAAACATGCTACCAAAACCTTTGAGCATATCCTCGAGATTAAATCCTTTGCCAAAATCGGGCATTTGTCCTTGAAATCCACGTAATGATTCATTCAAAGACGTATCACCATTGGGCGATAAATTATGCCAATTTTGACCATCGAACAGCATACCAAATGACTGCATCATGCTTGTATCCATCTGAAAAGGCATGTTTTTGAAAGAAAAACCAAAGTTTTCAGTAGAATCGCTGTCATTGCCATTGCCAAACATTTTTTTCATTTGTTCAGCCAATTGCTTTTGCATCTGTGCCATTTGGTTGCCAATATCGTTAGAATCTGGTGTTTCCCGTTGGCTATTTTGAGAAAATGTGACAGTTATTGTCACTAAAATAATGTAGAAAACAAAAATAAACTTTTTCATATTTGGAACTGTGTTTTAAGTTGAACCATAATTTTTAGGAAAAAACGATTGTGAAAACCCCAAAAATGCACACATAAGACGGCAATTTTTTGGAAAAGATACGCTTAAAATTTCAATTGAATACCCAAACCAAAGGCATTGCCAGACGCTGAAACAGGCTCAAATGACGGTTTTATACGAAAACTCAAATCATCAGTTACATCAAAATGGGCTAAATGAGCTGATGTGAATGCTTCCGCCGCCGCCAAAAGGTAGGTCACACCCGTCAGTATGTACATTTGTTGGGTGCGTTTGAAATAAGCATCGCGCACTTCACGTAAACGGGCGGCACTTGTCAGTTTAGCAGATATGCGGGGGTTTCCTGTATCTGGGTTTAATGGGTCAACTGAATTGCGAAAATTATATTCTGCTTGTTTGTATTCTCGATACAATTTTTGATTAAAAGAGGTCAAATAAATGGTCGTTCCTAATGCACCATAAACGATAGGCAATTTAATATACCACCATTTTTTGTTGTAAATTTGACCACCGCCTGGCAGTAATGACCACATAGCCGCCCGTTTTGGTACAGGGAAACTATCCGTAGAGCTGTACTTTTTATCTCTAACAACCTTTTTTACTGTCATAGACTCCTTCGGAGAGGGGGTCGTATCGGATTTAACTGATTGAATATCAGTATTTTGGGTAAAACCTAAATGCAAAAACAATAATAAAAACCCGTTGACTAAAAGTATTTTTTTCATGTTCTCCAAAACGATTAAAAATGAAAAATCGTTGCTTCACTTAACGCCAAGCAACGATTTTTTGATAATGGTGAATGATTTAATGGTGAATCATTCACCATTAAATCATTCACCCTTCACCATTATTTATTTTCTTCGATAAGGTCTAAAATGCGGTTGAGGTCGTCGTCGTTTTTAAAGTTGACAACAATTTGACCACTGCCTGTTGGCTTGCGTTTGAATTGAATTTTTGAACCAAAAAAGCCACTCAAATTGTCCACAACGAGTTTGTATGCATCGGGTACTGAGGGGGTCGATTTTTTGGCTTTGGTTTTGGCTGTTGTGTAATTGGTAACAATGTCTTCCAATTCACGCACACTCAATCTATCTCTCACGATGCGTTCATGCAAAGCCAATTGCAAGGCGATGTCTTTGATGCCGACCAATACTTTTGCATGACCTGTTGAAATACGTTTTTCTTTGATGCTTTCTTGCAGATTGGGTGGTAATTTCAACAAACGCAACATATTCGTTACGGTTGAACGGTTTTTATCTACTCTTTTGCCCAATTGTTCATCCGTTAAGCCGAACTCTTCTTTCAAACGTTGGTAGGTGATGGCAACCTCAATAGCATTCAAATCCTCACGCAAAAGGTTTTCAACCAACGCCATTTCAAGCATTTCTTGATCATTCGCTATACGAATATAAGCGGGAATCGCCTTCAAACCCGCCCTGTGAGAGGCTTGCAAACGGCGTTCACCTGAAATCAATTGAAATTGGTTGGTCGCCAAACGCCTCAACGTTATGGGTTGAATCAGTCCATAAATTTTGATAGAGTCGCTCAATTCCTGCAGGGCGTTCTCGTCAAAATCCTTACGCGGTTGCCACGGATTCACCTCAATTTGGTCAAGCGGAATATTGACAATAGTATGAGTCAACTCCTTTACGATGTCGGTTACGGAATCGGAACTGCCGAGCAATTCATCGAGTCCGCGGCTTTGGTCTGCTAATTTAAGTTTTGCCATGTTTCGTTATTTGTTATTCGTTACTCGTTACTCGTTACTCGTTATTCGTTATTCGTTATTCGTTATTCGTTACTCGTAAGGGACGAATATCGAATAACGAGTAAGAAATAACGAATCACGCTGCTGTGCGCTGTATTTTATCTTTATTTTTAATTAAAAACTCCTTACACAAGTTCAAAAAGTTGATAGCACCTCGACTCGTCGCGTCATAGGTGATGACAGGTTTATGTGCATTGGGTGCTTCTGCCAAACGTGATGAACGGTGTATGATGGTCTCAAAAACGTAGTCTTTGGCGTGTTCACGCACTTTGTCAACAATGAGATTGGCAAGGCGTAAACGTGCATCGTACATAGATAACAAAAGACCTTCGATTTCTAATTTAGGATTCAAGTTCTTTTTGACCAAATTAATGGTGTTTTTCAACTTGACCAAACCCTCTAATGAAAACACCTCGCATTGAACAGGAATGAGTACCGAATCAGCTGCGACGAGTGAATTGACGGTGACAAGACCTAACGACGGCAAACAGTCTATGATAATATAATCGTATTCGTCGCGTATTTGTTCCAAGACCCCCCTCAGTACAAACTCTCTTTTTTCCATGCCCACCAACTTAATATCTGCGCCAACAAGGTCAATAGACGAGGGGAGGAGATATAAATTAGGTGTTTCTGTCTCCATAATCGCATCGTGCGGGTCGTCGCCATTGATGAGACAGTCGTAAATTGTATAATTTTCCGCAGTTGCAAAAACGTTTACGCCCGAGGACGCGTTTGCCTGTGGGTCGCAATCCACCAGCAATACTTTCTTTTCCAACACTGCTAAAGCGGCTGCCAGATTAATTGCCGTTGTCGTTTTTCCTACGCCACCTTTTTGGTTGGCGACTGCAATGATTTTGCCCATTATTTTTGATTGATTATTGACTATTTATAAATGCTTATTTGCTGCAATTTACTTTATACCCGCAGCTTCTCTCAATTCATCCGCCGTTTGTGTTGACCCATCATGACTCCAACCGGGTGGCGCAAAGACATATTTTAACCGGATACTGAGGGGTAAGTTGCGATGTTTGACAAAAAAGTCATTCCAGGTATCTAAGAATTCATGGAAAATCACTTTCACCGGTCCCTTCAAATCTTTCTTTGTCACTAAGCCATACTTAACGGGTTCTTCTGGCAATTCAGCTTGATAAGTGCCGAACATTTTGTCCCAAATAATAAAACACATACCCATATTTCGGTCAAGGTAGCGCACATTTGAGCCATGATGTACGCGATGATGTGCGGGTGTGACGAATATCCACTCCCATACGGGAATGCGTTTAATGTATTGCGTATGCACGAGCAAGCCGTAAATCTGTGTAATCGAAAACGACAGCATAATGTCCAAAGCATCGAAACCCATCAAAGGCAAGGGTAAATAGAACACAAACCGATAAAGCGGCTCTAAAACAGATGACCGAAAGCCAACAGACAGATTAAAATGCTCTGACGAGTGATGTGTCACATGGACTGCCCAAAAGAAACGAACGGTATGCTCGGTGCGATGTATCCAATAAAAAAAGAAGTCTTGCAAAACAATTATCCAGAACCAATACCAAAACTTATTTTCAACATGAAAAAATTGATATTGATATAAATAATTGAAAGCCAAATAAGTAGGCACTTTTCGTGTAACTAAATCTACCAACATTTGACTTAAAGTCAAATACAAATTTGTAAATGAATCACGCCACGAATACATCGGTTTGTCACTATGATGCCGATTGCTAATATACATTTCTGTCAAAATGAGCACTGTATAGATTGGCACAGTGACTAAGACTAAACCTAATTCTTTAAAACTATCTGTAATACTCATTCTCTAAGTTTTGGGTTTCGAGTTT
>JAYSQG010000069.1:0-20607 GCA_043721685.1 Saprospiraceae bacterium
AATGGAAAAACAGGGGCGTGAAAGATGGTCAAGAATACAGCATTTTGACGGCTGAAATTGCAAAATCGACATTTGGTATGACCCCTTCGGAACATTCAAAAATCAAAGGTTTGACACGTCAAAACCTGCGAGACCACATGACTCCTTTGGAATTGATTTTTACGGCTTTAAGTGAGGAAGTAACCCGACAAATTGTCATTCGAGATGAGGCAAAAGGTTTTAATGAGAACCACGAAGCGGCTGTAAAAGGTGGCACTTTTGCGGGTAATTCAAGGCGGAATCTTGAAAAAAGTGAAAATATTAAAGTTGTTTCGGCTGATAATTTTTTAACTCTGGATAAAAGCAAAACCCAAGTAAAAGAGTTACCAAAAAGCGATGATGCTGCAACGGAATGACACGTATATTGATTAGATATTTTGAATAAAAAACAGATAAATTATTGATAATGAACTATTTATTAATAATTTTTATTTCCCTTTTTTCTTTTCAAAAAGAGAAAACGACCATTACCGTTGCGGCTGATGGCAGTGGTGATTTCACGACGATTCAAGCAGCAATCGAAAGCGTTAAAGACTCGGCGGCAGCTTATTCGACGGTTATTTATATCAAAAAAGGGGTTTATAAAGAAAAGGTTTTTATCGCAAAAAGTGGCTTGATACTGAGGGGGGCTGTTGCGCCAAAATTGGGTGGACAATGGACGGATACTGAGGGGGTCAAAATTATTTATGCGCTGTCGCGCGAAATATTCCGTTGCGAACATCCTGCCGATGATTGGGGCGCAGCGACGATGAATGTGCGTGCCAATGATATTACGCTTGAGAATTTGATGATTGTCAATGATTTTGGCTTTACAGCACAAGGCGATTCAACGTTTATGTGTGGCGGTGTTGCCAAAATAACACGTCGTGATGGACATCAATTTGCCATGCGTTGTATGCCTGCTTGTCAACGTATGACGGTCAAAAACTGCAATTTTCACTCTTGGGGTGGCGATACGGTCAGTCCGTGGGACGTGGACAATGGTACTTTTTGGTTTCAAAACTGTACGATGGAAGGGGCGGTTGATTTCTATTGCCCACGTGGTTGGGCGTATGCTGAAAACTGTTATTTCATTTGCCACAATCTGAATGCAGCGATTTGGCACGATGGCACAGGTACAGAGTCGGCTAAAACGGTGCTAAAAAACTGCAAATTTGTAGGCCATGCAGGTTATAAACTTGGTCGTTTTCATCGGGATGCACAGTTTTACCTCATCAATTGCCAATTTTCAAAAGAAATGGCAGATGACGACATTTATCAAGTCCGAAAAGACACCACTTTACGTTGGGGAAAGCGGGTGAATTACTACAATTGTCATCGGGAAGGCGGCGATTTTGCTTGGCATAAAGACAATTTGGATAAAAGTATCGCCGAAAAAATTGATAAGGATTGGACGCTGCAACCATATTGGAATATGCCCACCAAATATATCAGACCTGAATATCCAATACCGACCACTGCAAATGCTAAAACGACATCCACAGACGTTGCTAAAACAACGGTTGCGGATAAGCCGCAAAAAGTAGATGATATAATAATTGCCGACAATATGCTCATCGCACAGCGAAACAGTGGCGGTTGGGCAAAGACTATTGATGGTAAAACCCAACCCGTGCCTTATGATAAAGAATGGGCAGCTGTTTTTACGGCGAGCGTAAAAGATGATGTCGGGCGCAACGATGCGACGATTGACAACAATGCGACGAACTGGGAAATTCGTCATTTGGCGAAAATTTATAATGAAACTCAAAACGAAAAATATAAGGAAGCAGCAGAAAGTGGCATTGCTTATTTGTTGAAAATGCAGTATAAAAACGGTGGTTTTCCGCAGTTTTATCCCGATACATCAGGTTATCGAAAGCACATTACCTACAACGATAATGCGATGATACGCGCACTTGAAACTTTGAAAGGAATTTCTGAAGGCAAAGCACCGTTTGAAAAAGTAGGTGAAAAGTATCGAAAAGATGCCAAACGTGCCGTTGACTTAGGTGTAGATATTATCTTAAAAACACAAATTATCAGTCGTGGTCGGTTAACGATTTGGTGTGCGCAACATGATTTCAAAACCTTAAAACCCGCTAAAGCGCGGGCTTACGAATTGCCGTCTTTCAGTGGCAACGAAAGTGTCGGCATCATCGAATTTTTGATGAGTCTTGACAAACCGACCCCCTCAGTAAAAAAGGCAATAACGAGTGCCGTGGCGTTTTTGGATTCTATAAAAATCACTGGCATTGTCGTGGAGCATATTGTAGATGCTTCGCAACCACGCGGTAAAGATGTGGTTGTTCGACCTGACCCTAATGCGGCACCTGTTTGGGCGCGTTTTTACGAACTTGATACGCATAAACCGTATTTCTGTGGACGTGATGGCATCAAAAAAGCGACTTTGGCAGAGATTGAAAACGAGCGTCGTACGGGTTATGGCTACTACGGTGTTTGGCCTGCCAATTTGTTGAATAAAACGTATCCTAAATGGTTAGCTAAGTGGAAATGAGCTATGAATTACACGAATTACGGCAAAACGGATACATCCCAATCCGTAAAATTCGAAGCTCAATAATCAATAATCAATCAAAATTTTTGAATTTGTTTAATTTGTTTAATTTGTTTAATACAATTTATGTTTGTAATATAGAAGTTAACCCTCGGTTAATAAAGGCAGCGAAACACTAAACATCGATTCTTTTTTAAGAATTTCTATGGGTTCTTTGGTAAACAAATTAAAGCGTTCGACAAGTGTTGATAATCCCCAACCTGTTGATTCTTCAAGGTTCGTTGTTTTGGGTTGGTAGCTGTTTTCTACAACTATTCGCTTTTGTTCTGTTGTAAAAATGCGAATGGTTAAGGGTTTTGAACGAGAAATGATATTGTGTTTGACAACATTTTCAACCAGCAATTGCAAGGCAAAAGGCGGTAAAAAAGCATTTTTATAGAGGGGGTCAATAGTCGTTTCGACCTTTAAATTCTCCTCAAAACGCATTTTTTGCATAAAAAGGTAGGATTCCACAATCTCAATTTCGTCTTGAAGGTGAATAAACTCCTGCCCGCGTTGTTGCAGGAGTTTGCGATAGACATCGGACAAATTCATCACAAATTTTTCGGCATTCGGGTCTTGAATCCGTATCAAACTTTTGAGTGTACTGAGGGCGTTAAAAAGGAAATGCGGATTTATTTGTTGTTTCAAAATCTCAAATTGGGCGCGGGTATTGGCTTCACGAAGTTCATCAGCTTCTTTGGAATAAACTTGCCGCATATCGCGGTTATCTATCAAATATTTGAACAGCAAAACCAAGCCAAAAAGAAAAAAACCTCTAAAAATATAAATCAACTGATACCGTTGAAAGGTAATGCCTTCGACTTCTCCAAAAAAATGTTTTTCAAGATTGAAGCCCAAAACGGCAAGCAAAAATAGCAGAAATAGCGATAGCCCAAGGGTTAAAGCAATATCACGCTTTTCATACAAAAGCGCATTTTCGGATTTAGGTTTTAAAAAACGAAAGACTAAAAACCACATAAAAAGCAAGCTGAGAAAAATAATCCAAAAAGGAATAATAAAAAAAGTCCACTTTTGACGGTCGGAGTCAAAATATTGTTGTACCAATGATATTATACTCAAACCAAAACACAGCATTAAGCTGATTTCGATTTTTTGTTGTTTTAAATTCAACATATCTACTAATTCGTTTTTGAAGAAAAAAAAACGAAAAGTTACCCTTTTTATATGTGTCATCATCTTATTTTTGATGAATATTAGTTAAATTTAGGTTTTATATTAGTTATTTTTAAACTACATATCGTTAATTTATGAAAATACTCATCATCGAAGACGAGCCTATTACTGCCCGAGAACTGAAATTTATATTGCGAAAAATAATGCCTGATGTCAATATTTTAGATACGATTGACACCGTCGAAGGCAGTATTGAGTTTCTCAAAACTACCCAGCCCGACCTCATTTTTTCGGATATTCACCTCGCTGATGGCAGTTGTTTCGATATTTTCAATAAAGTTGAGGTCAAAAGCCCCATCGTTTTTTGCACCGCTTATGATGAATATGCCATTGAAGCCTTTAAAACCAATGGCATTGCCTATATTTTAAAGCCTTTTGATGAAGAAACCGTCGGCGCTGCCCTTCATAAAGTGAAAACGCTGTTTAGTTTTTCCACGCAGACCCCCTCAGTATCTGCCTCTAATTTGCCGTTTGATTTAGAAGCGTTAGCAAAAATATTGAGCAGTAAGGAGGACTATAAATCCAGTTTTTTAGTCTCCAAAGGCGGCAAACTCATACCTGTTGACATCAGTAATGTCGCTTTTTTTTATATCAAGAATGAAATAACCATGCTTTATACCGTCAAAGGGGACACCTATATGACGGATTACAGCTTAGAAAACCTTGAAGAAACCGTTAATCCGCATGATTTTTATCGCGCCAATCGGCAGTTTCTAATAAGCCGTCGCATTATCAAAGAAGTAGAGCAATATTTTGCACGCAAGTTGTTGGTCAAAACACATACACCTGCCCCCGAACACATAATCGTGAGTAAAGCCAAAGCCACTGATTTTACAAAATGGTTGGACAGCAAACGGTAAATAAATGATGAAATATGAATAATAAAAGTCGCTATAAAAAGGACAATTAAGCCCCCTAAAAAGATATATTCTGCGACACTTTCGTAAAAATCGGATCGCTTTGCTAACTTCCGAATAGATAGAAATGAAAAAAGACAACTGCCCATAAAAAGCAAAAAAGCAACCGTTGTAAACTCATCAATCAGGCTTTGTTGTTCAAGCTTTAGAAACTTCAAAGAGGTTAAAACCACAAAACACAAACCCAGTAAATTGGCTGATGTGTTGAGAATATGTGGGGAATTATTGCTGTCTTCTTTCATATCGGACTCATATCTATTTTCAATTTTGATGTATCATGTTGTTGTTTTACGCTACAAAAATAGCGAAGCCACTTTGATGTTTCTTCCAAAACCCTTATGACAGGTACATATATCAGGGCGAAACGGGCAATTTGGAAGGTGAAGCGTCCATAATCATTTGTTCAATGTCGTAGATGCCCCCCCTCAGTATAAAGCACCTCAAATGGGCTTCTCGCCTAACTCTGCCTGTTTAAGCCTCCTTTTTGCCCGCTTCACAAGGAAAGGTGTTGTACCTATCGTGACTTTAAACCTACATTTACATCAACAAAAAAATGATTAACACATGTTTCAAGAGATTTAGGTGATGTACTTGGTTTAGTTTTTTCATTAGATATTTAGTTTTAGAGAAAAAGGGTCGCTCAATTTCATTAGGAAAATGAGCGTTTTTTTTGCCCAAAATTGGTCCCACAGTATTTGTAAGTGCTCCCAAAAACAACTCACGCTCTATATGCCCGTTTCAACCCCTATTTTGTCCAGTTGGCGGTTTTTTACATAGAGAATGTATCCTTTCAGTCAATACATTTGCATTATATTTCAAAAGAAAATCATTTGGAAGGTGTTCAGATGTAAAAGAAATGACGGTTTTTCAGGCGTAGGTTTTAGGTTTAATTCTTGTTGGAGTGGTTTTTTAGAAAAATCACTCCATTTTTACACCTTTGCGATTGTTTCGGGATGAAACGTCCAAATTTTAATAGAATATGATGAAAAAACAATAAAAATCATGTCAGACAAGCAAATTTTTCAAGCCAATTCGTCTCGCAGGTGGCGTGTATTTCAGTGGTCAACACGCATTTTTTTATTCAGTTTATTATTAGCAATTCCCATCGTTTGGATTGCGCTTTCAAGAGGTTATAAACCCAATATGCCACAATTGACCAATGATGAATTTTCTACTAAAAAACTCAATAACCCTGAATCGCCGCGTGTATTTTCTGCTTCGGACAACAAAAAATATAAAGGCTTTAACAGCTTTATGGATGCTAAAAATGCCTTGAAAAATGCCCAAAGGCTGCCAAAAGCCCAGTCCATACGGGCAGGTTTTTATGTCAATTGGGATGCCCAATCTCTCTTTTCCCTCGAATCGAATATTGACAAACTGAATATGGTCATCCCCGAATGGTTGAGCATTGACCCCAAGACCGATACTTTGGCTATCAATATTGATGAAGATGCTTTGACGGTTATGCGTGAGCATAAAGTGGCGGTTCTCCCGATTTTGAACAATGTCAATGACACAAAAGACGGCGATTTTGACCCTGAACTTTTAAGCCGTGTTTTGAAAAGCCCTACAAAAAGCCGCCGTTTGATTGATGATTTGATTAAGGTTTTGAAAAAATACAATTTTCAAGGGGTCAATATTGACTTTGAAGCGGTGGACGATGCACAGACGGCGGTGGCACTTGAAAACTTTCAACGGGAGGTTTATAGACGGCTGCATATTGAGAAACGAAATCCCGCTGGCATCGGGACGGGGGGGGGGTATTTGGTGACGCAAGACGTGATGGCATCGAATGAAAACTTTAATAATAAAAAACTCGCTGAATACAACGATTACATCTTCCTAATGGCTTACGACCAACATTGGACGACAAGTACGGCGGGTCCCGTTTGTGAGCAGCGATGGATTGAAAAAATGCTCGATAAAAACGCTGCGGAAATTCCAGAAGAAAAAATCGTACTGTGCATCGCTGGCTATGGCTACGATTGGGCAGATGGCGAAGTCGGTGTAACCGTCACCTACCAAGAAGCCCTTGCAACGGCGGATGAAATGCACGCAGTCATTGATTTTGACAATGATACATATAATTGTAAATATAGCTATCAAGATGGGCGAGGGACACACCACGAAGTACAGTTTTGCGATGCAGCTACCAATTTCAACACCATGCGCTTTGCCGATGAGTATGGTGTGGCTGGTGTGGCGTTGTGGCGGCTTGGCTCGGAAGACCATCGGATTTGGAGTTTTTATGATAGAAATTTATCCAACGAGGCTTTACAAAAAACGCCTTTCGATTTTTCGATTTTAAAAAATATTAAATCCAATTTTGAAAAACCCAATTATACAGGCGATGGTGAGGTTTTGGATGTTGTCAGTCAACCACAAAATGGCAATATTAGAATAGACGTTGATTCGGTGGAGCATGTCATTCAAGAAGAAGTTTATAACACTTTGCCGACAAAATACGTCATTAAAAAATACGGAAAAGTCCACAATCAAGTCATTTTGACCTTTGATGATGGACCAGACCCCGATTATACGCCTAAGATTCTCGACATTTTAAAACAAGAAAAAGTACCCGCCGCTTTTTTTGTCGTCGGCGTTATGGCGGAAGGCAATTTGCCTATTTTGAAGCGCATTTTAAGGGAAGGACATGAAATTGGCAACCATACGTTCACACATCCGAACATTGCAAAAGTCGGTAGAAAACGGGCTTATGCTGAAATTGAAGCTACGAGATTGTTGATAGAAAGCGTTTTAGGTCGCTCAACTGTCCTTTTTCGAGCGCCATTTAATGCGGACTCGGAACCGACAAAAATGGAAGAACTCGTGCCTTTGGGCATAGCCAAAGAGCTGAATTACTACTCAATAGGTGAAAGTATTGACCCCGAAGACTGGGAAGAGGGCGTTTCGGCAGATTCTATTTATGCCCGAACAATCCGTGCTTACGAAGCCAATCCCGCAAAAGGCATTATTCTTTTTCACGATTCGGGCGGCAACCGACAAGCGACTGTTGAAGCATTGCCTCGTATTATCCATTATTTTAAAGATAAAGGTGTACAGTTTTCAACGATTGCCAATTTGTTAGGCAAAACGCCAGAAGAAGTGATGCCAACCGTTCAAAGTTCGCTTTTTGCAGCCAATAGTTGGATTGCGGAAGGGGCTTTTTGGGCGAGCAATTTGTTGTTGGGTTTGTTTATCGTTGCTTTGATTTTGGGCATTTTACGGATTTTAGCGATTGCTGTTATGGCAACAATTCAGTATGCAAAACGCAAAGACGAACAAGCTGAATTAGATGAAGCAGCCCTTTTACTCGCAAATTCTAAGGAAAAACCGACCCCCTCAGTATCTATCATCGTTCCCGCATACAACGAGGAAGTGAATGCTGTTAAAACGATTCAAAACCTTTTGAAACAGGATTATCCGAATTTTGACATCATTTTTGTCAATGATGGTTCAAAAGATACAACGTTTTCGGTGGTTTATGAAGCGTTTAAAAATCATCTAAATGTTCAAGTATTTGACAAACCAAACGGCGGAAAAGCCTCCGCTTTGAATTTCGGCATTGAACGGGCAACAGGCGAATTTGTCGTTTGCATTGATGCCGATACACAACTAAAAACCGATGCCGTTCGGAAAATGATGCCTTATTTTCAAGACGAAAGAGTAGGTGCCGTAGCAGGCAATGTGAAAGTAGGCAATGAAGTAAATATGTTAACCTATTGGCAGTCAATAGAATACACAACAAGTCAGAATTTTGACCGCCGTGCTTTTGACCTTATTAATGCCATTACTGTTGTGCCTGGTGCAATAGGTGCTTTCCGAAAAACGGTCATTCAATCTGTTGGCGGTTTCGCAACCGATACGCTTGCCGAAGATTGCGATTTGACGATTCGGATACTGAGGGGGGGCAATATTGTGCGTTCTTGCACCGCAGCGATTGCGGTGACGGAAGCACCTGAAACCTTCAGAATGTTCATGCGTCAACGTTTTCGTTGGACGTATGGCATTATGCAAAGTTTTTGGAAAAACCGCGATGCATTCTTGAATCCTCGTTTTGGCGCTTTGGGTATGATTGCCTTGCCTAATTTGTTGATTTTTCAAATTCTTATGCCGCTCATTGCGCCACTTGCTGACGTTTTGCTCATCATTGGGCTTATATGGAATCGGAGTAGTTCAGAAGGATTGGCGAAAATATTGGGCTTTTATGGCTTCTTTTTGCTTGTGGATATGGGTGTTTCGTTGCTCGGTTTTTGGTTTGAAGGCGAAAAGAAATGGAAAATCTTATGGCTCATTCCGCAGCGTTTGGTCTATCGGCAGCTGATGTATTGGACACTTTTCAAAGCCATCAGACGCGCTGTAAAAGGTGAAAGTCAATCATGGGGCGTATTGAAACGGACGGGAAACGTGAAGGCAGTGGAGTCGTAAGTAGGACGAAAATCGAAAATGTAGGCAGGGTTTTAAACCCTGCCTACGTTAGTAGATGTTAGCATGAATTAAATCCGACTTAATTTTTATTGGATTGCACGCCTTCGCTGGTCATAATCACCCTTTTAATCGTGCCATCTTTATTGTTTTGATAAAAAGGAATAATCACTGCATTTTTACTTTTATAACCGAAAACGAATACGGTGCAAGCGTCAAAGCCACCGTTTTCCCTTTCACATCAATTGTCGTTTCAGACGGTGCAATTACTGAGGGGGTGTCCAAAGAGTTGACGGCTTCGAGGCTGTCGTTTTTTAAGACAATCAATTGCGCTTTGGTATTAGGCGTTTTATAGCCTTCCAAATTGACCGATGCTGTTTGCGCTTTTCCAAGTGTATTGACGATTTTTATAATCAACTCGCCTGTGTTTTTGTCGCGGGTAGCGGAAGCGTATAAGCTGTCTTGACCTGTTGCGGGTGCATCGTTTTTGTAAATCATGGGTACAACTTGCGTCCCTTTATGCGTCGAATACAGTTTTTGAACTTGATAATTGGCTGTCCCATAAGACCTTAAGTTGTCCACCCAAATCAAATTGGGTGTCCATTGCCAACCGTCAATATGGGCAAACAAAGGGGCATAAGAAGCCATATTCACGACATCGGCATTGCGTTCCAAACCTGTCAAAAAGGCGGCTTCGGCTATTGCAGTCCGCCAATTGTTTTTGTTATTTGGGCTAACGGTTTGAACACTTTGCCCTGCATATTCCCCCGCAAAGACCTTTGACACGCTGTTGCGGTCGTAACTGTCGTAGCGATGGGCATTGTCTAAAAACCATCGCGGTGAGCGATAGTAGTGTTCATCAATAAAATCGGCTTTCATGCTGCGCAAAGCACTATTCAGATAGTCAAAACGCTCGCCACTTGGATCTGTGCCACTGCTGCAAACGAGTTTGAAATTGGGGTATTTGTCTTTAATCGCTTTTTGAAAATTTTTCAAGCGTTCTAGGTATTGCGGTCCCCAGTTTTCATTGCCGACACCCATCATTTTGAGGTCAAAAGGAGCCGGATGACCCATTTTTGCACGGACTGAACCCCACGTAGAAGTAGCAGAACCGTTTGCAAATTCAATCAAATCCAAGGCATCTTGTACATAAGGGTCGAGTTCATCCAAGTTCACCATTTCGGCGGAATTGAATTGACATGCCATGCCACAGTTTAAAATCGGCAAAGGTTCTGCGCCCATATCTTCTGCAAGTTGAAAATATTCAAAGAAGCCTAAACCGAATGTTTGGTAATAATCAGGCGTAGGGCGATGCGCAAATTCGCTGTTCCAACGATTGATAATCAATTGCCTATCTTCAACAGCACCAACCGTTTTTTTCCATTGATACCGTTGTGAAAGGTCGTAACCTTCGACAATACAACCACCTGGGAAGCGCATGAATCCAGGCTTTAAATCCGCTAACAGTTGAATCATATCAGCCCGCATACCACCTTTGCGCCCTTTCCAAGTATCTGAGGGAAACAGCGAAATGATGTCCAAATCTACTGTACCTGTACCTTCAAACCAGATATTGAATTTGCCTTTGGCAGCCCCCTCAGTAGTCGTGAAGCTCGCTTCCCCTTTCACCCCTTTCTCTCCCTCAGTAGCCGCAAAATTCATTTCACCTCGACCTATAACTATGTCCTTTTCATTGACCAATTCAAGATGTGCTTTAACATTCGGAGACGTTGCGTGATAGAAAACAGAAAAATCGTAACGCAGCCCTTTTTTAATGCCCATGCCTCTAAAACCTTCATTTTGTAAGCCCAAATCGCCTTTTTTATGGTTATTCAATGCGACATGCACATAACGTGGGTTGTTGACATGGTTGCCACGACGGGTCAATATTTGGAATTCTTTTTCTCCCGCAACTGTTTTTTGCCAATAATACTGCCCTGTATCACTTTTGGTTGTTTTGATTGTCCAACCCATCAAAGGTTTTAAGAACTCGAATGAACGATTTTTGATCAATTCGGCATAAATGCCACCATCTGCGCCGAGGTTGATGTCTTCAAAAAAGATACCCCACATGGTCGGTTGCACATCGGCAACAGGTTTGTCGGTTTTGACAGTGAATATGGCTGTGTTTTGGGCATTTGCCCACATATTTACACAAATAAAGAGTAGGAATAGGTGTTGTTTTTTCATAAAAAATAGAAATGAGTTTAGATATTTATCCCACAATAGTGGAACTCTTGTTGTTTAGAATTGTGAAGATAAGGTATAAAATTAAAAAGGGCATCATCTGTATTCAGATGATGCCCTTGAACTAAAAAAATATAATGTGTGAAATAGTTTGACTATTGTTTTAACACTTTTACAGTTAAGCCGATTTTAGGCGGACAGATGAAAAGCAATCCAAAGTTTTGATTGGTAACAACCCCTGTTGACATTGTGGCAGACAAAGTCGTAGGCGATGTCGGCGACCAACTTGGTGGTGCTGTTGGCGTAACATCATTGAGATTGTCGTTGTCATCCAATATCAAGCAATAATCGCCACTCAATACATTATTGAATTGATAATTACCTGTATTCGCATCTGCAACCGCTACATCAATAGCCACCGTCCCGCAGTTACTGCCAGTCTTTATTACTAATTTAACATAAGCGATTTTTCCAATGCTCGGTTCACCACTATTGAGCGAGCCATTGCCGTTATAGTCTTGGAAAATTGTTCCTGAAATTGTACCAACTGGTGGCTGTTGTATCGTAATGTATGCCGTTGCTGTATCGCAACCTGTTGCATCACAGACATTGTAAATAAAATGATCTGTACCTACAAAATCAAGCGCAGGCGTATAAGTAAATGTCCCATCGTTATTGAACACCACTGTCCCATTTTGCGGATTTGTCAACTGCGTAAACGTCAAGATATCATTCTCAGGATCATAGTCATTTGTTGCCACGCTGCCCGAAACTGGTGTGTTTTTCAACGTCGTTTTGGCATCATCAATAGCGATAGGCGGATTATTTGGTAATCCTGAATTCGGTAAAACTTCTACTATTACGGTTGCTGTATCACATTTGGGTGGCAGTTGATTATCACATACGGCGTATTTAAAGCGGTCAATCCCTACAAAATTTGGATTTGGTGTATATGTCACCGTTCCATCGGGATTGTAAACCACAGAACCATTAACAGGCGAAGTCACTGCCGTTGGATTACTGAGGGGGTCGCCATCAGGATCAAAATCATTCGCTGTGACTACTATCACGACAGGCGTATTGACAGGCGTTTGTGTTACATCGTTATTGGCAATAGGATCTTCATTGTCAAATGTCGGCGGCGGCAAAACCTCAATCGTTACACTTGCTGTATCGCATTCCGCAGGTGAACCGCTATCACAAACTTGATATGTGAATACATCTGTTCCTGTAAAATTCGGATTGGGTGTATAAGTATAAGTCCCGTTTGGATTCAAGACAACTGAACCATGTGTTGGATTACTGACGGGTGTTGGATTGACAACCAATACCGTTCCCTCTGGGTCTTTGTCGTTGGTCAATACTTGACCTGAAACAGGTGTGTTCATCAAAGTATTGTTAATGTCTGCGGTTGCCAAAGGTGGATCATTAACAGGATTGATATTGATGAAAACAATCGCTGTATCACATTGCGCAGGTAAAGGCGTACCATTGTCGCAAACACGATAGACCAAAGTATCTCTACCATTGTAATTCGGGTTCGGCGTATAAGTAAGGACACCCGATGTTGCATTAACGGAAACCGTACCGTGCTTCGGCTGCTCTGTAATTGTCACCGTTGTTGGGTCAATGCTACCGTCTAAATCCGTATCGTTTAACAATACATCAATGCCGATAGGTGTATCTTCAAGCGTTGAAACGACATCCAAAACGGCAATTGGCGGGTCATTAACAGGTGTTACATTGATATAAACAATGGCTGTATCACAAAGCACTGGTAAACCACTGTCGCAGACTTGATAAACTAATGTATCTAAACCATTGTAGTTCGGATTTGGTGTATATGTAATCGCCCCTGTTGTTGGGTTGATAGACGTTGTACCGTGTAACGGTGCTTCCGTAATTGTAACCGAAGTTGGGTCAATATTAGTATCAGGATCAGAATCATTTGCTAAGACATCAATACTGAGGGGGGTGTCTTCTGGTGTTGTGCCTGTATCAAAAGTTGCTACTGGCGGCGAATTACAAACGGGTGGCGAAAGGGTTTCCGATTTTGTTGCAGTACAACTATTGCCATCTGTAACTGTCAAATTGTAAGTAGACGCCGTCAAATTTGTGCGATCTTCGGCATTATTTGTACCTGCTATATCCCCCCAATCATAAGTATAAGGAGCTATACCGCCTGTGACAGTGACATCAATCGCGCCATTAGCCATACAAGAAATAGCTGTAACATTAGTAGCGATACTCAATGCGCTTGGTTGCGTAATTGTCGTGCTATTTGTCGCCGAACAACCGTTACCATCGGATACAGTTACTGTATAAATGCCTGCTGCAAGACCTGTTCTATCTTCTATAGAGACGCCGCCTCCCCAATCATAGCCATAAGGCGTAGTACCTCCTGTAACGGTTAAATCTATTGCACCAGTCAGCGCACCATTGCATAAAACATTGGTGGAAGTTTTACTTAAAGCGGGAACTTTGACCGTTACAACCTGACTACACGTGAGCGAACAGTTGCTTAGTACAGTGGTCAAAGAAAGCATATAAGAGCCAGTTGCTCCGGCGTCAACCGTAACAGTTTGGGCATTTGTAGCCCCACTTATTGTACCATTTCCTGATATAGACCATGAATAAGAGTTATATCCAACGGGTCCAGCATAAGAATGCCCTGTTGAAGACGTACAAACATTCGTTGCACCTGTAATGGAACAAACAGGTGTGACAGGTATCAGCGAGGAAGTCGTATCGATTTGATTGCCATACCACCATGTGTTGATGGTATTTAAGTCACCATAGGTTATATTTGACCATCTGTGAGCAGGTGGCGTAGCCCCTGCAGTCACATTGGAAGTGGGTTCTCCTAAACCCGAAGATGCTGTAATATTGGTGTCGTCATACCGCAGTTTAACCGAGTATGATGGACTCGGAGTCGGGCGTATAGGCGTGATATTGAAACCCACAGGGTTATATTCCACATCATAAACAGGGAAATGGACTAAACCTTGTATATAGGTCAAGTAAATCGGTACATTGACATTGCCGGCTACGGTTACACCTAAACCATTTTTACCATCCCAAGACAGGCATCGTTTATAGGGAGGGGACTCGCTACCTCCTGGAGTAACGGTTTCGTAGAGCAAGACATCGGCTGTACCGGCGTCATATTTACCAGCACCCGATGTAGAATTAAAATCTAAGAGGACTTGCACTAAACCAGACAATGTCGTTGAATATGAAATACATTTCGTCGAACTTCCAGAACAATTTACTACAAAAGGGGTACTTCCTATTGTTCCTATCGACCCAGTTGGATATACTGTTAGGTCAGGATTGTTTAAAAACAATTTATACTCCGCCAGCGCATTATTGGCACCAGCTACTGATTTTCGGTCACTCGTGATATTGCCCGTGTTGGCTGTGCCATAAGAATTGAAAGCCAAGTTGAAAGACAATCCTCTGAAACCTGAGTTTAAAAAGTCCACCTTGTTGACGAATCCATCATTAGAGTAAGTGTAAATATGCCCATTGAACGGACGGTCAAAATAGGTATAAGTCGCGTCTGAACCATGGCTAATGGAAGGTGTACGGAATGACCATTTTTTAGACCAAATCCGACCATCGTGTGCAACAGGTACGGTGCCAGATGATACTGTAATATCCCAATATTTGATGGAAATAGAAGTTGCCGTAGCATTTGCAGTGGGGCTATCACTAAACTCTACATAGTAGTCGCCCGCGGGCGCACCCACAGCAGGCGTATAGGTGAAAGGGGCATAACCCGACCCACCGACAATCGGTGCAGGACCCGCATTAGCTAAAGCCCATGTATTGGCATTCGCAGTAGAAGCATTTATTATTTGTGGTCCAAAAACGATATTACCATTGGAGTCTTTTACCCTAAAATAATAGGCTGTAGTGATCAAATCGCCATCAGTTGCATTAGATGTTGAAGCTTGTTGCGAAAAGCCGAAATAGACACTTTCCGTCGTTGGGTCAGATATGTGAATGTGCAAACGGCTATCCGCAACGGCATTATAACCTGCAAACGTGCCATAAGCAGTTGCACAAGTGTACAACATTGTTACATCAGTGGCTGCTGGTGCCAGCTGTTTGATACCTTCTGCCTTTATATATGTGATACCTTCTGCAAAAAGTAAAAAACAAATAACCCATTTCGCAACTGTCTGTGAAAAGTTATTTCTAAAAATAGAATTGTAAAATGGTTGAATTGTAAAATTCGGATTCATTAAAATTGCGTTTTTGTCGTTTAAATGGCAAGTGAAACACTTCAATAGCAGTATTTCCAAAGGTTATGCCACAAAAAAACAAATGTATTTTATACCAAAGAATTGTTAGGAATTATCTTGTAAATCTTGTGACTCGTTTTATTCGATGCATATCTTGTTTTGTAAGAACAAAGAGGCTGTCTCAAAAGGTAAAACGAAAATTCCAAGTCAAAATATTATTTGGTTTCTGACACCATGTTCAGTGAACTTCAAAAGTTCCCCGAACATAAACGCCTTCAAAAAGAATAATATTCGGAATAAAAAAACTTGAAATACCTTTTGACACAACCTCTTCAAATGATAATTACAATACATCAAAGGGAATAGGTATTTTACTACCCCTCAGTATTTTTATTGTTTTGCTGGCAAAAGCACCTTGTCAATCACATGCACCATACCGTTTGAAGCCTTTACAGAAGCAATGATATTTGCGCCATTGATGCTCACTTTGCCGTCTTTGACCGTCATTTTTGCATTGCCACCATTGACCATACCCAATGTTTGACCGTCCGTAAAACTGCTGACATCTAAAGCAGATAATGTTACGTGGTATTGCAAAATGTCTGTTAAGTCATTTTTTTTATCAGGTTTGAGTAAACTTTCTACTGTCCCTGCGGGCAGCTGACTAAACGCGGCATTGGTCGGGGCAAAGACGGTAAAAGGCCCTGCATTTGACAGAACGTCAACCAATTCAGCAGCTTGCACTGCTTTCACCAAAGTGGTATGGTCGGGAGATGCAATAGCCACTTTGACTACATCTTTTTGTGACACATCGTCCTTTACGCTTGATTGACCGCCACCGACGGCAGATGACACATCACTTGTAACTGATTTGGCTTGCTCACCACTGCCTTGGCAACCCATCAAAAAAGTCGTAAACACGAAGAGAATAGAGAAAATTACATTTTTCATTGCGATGATTTTAAGTTTTAAAAAAGAAGAATTTAATCAATTACAAAGCTATAAACACCTTTTATAATGAGTGGTGATGAAAGTCATAGCGTGGAATGATATTAGAAGACAAAAAGGTCTTTTATTGTAAACGACCTTTGTATTATTCTTTTACAATTAAAAATAATTGCGTTATGACAATACAAACAAGTGATTCAGTAGGAAAAATAGTTGCCCATGATTATCGTGCTGCCGATGTTTTTCACAAACAAGGCATTGATTTTTGTTGCGGCGGCAAGAAGTCGTTGCAGTCGGCTTGTGCCGAAAAAGGTTTGGATACTGAGGGGGTCGTTGCAGCACTCAATGAGGCATTAGCAGATGATACACAAGCCATTACATCGTTTGACGAGATGCCATTAGACGATTTGGCTCTGTACATCGAGGACAAACACCATGGTTATGTGCATCAAAATCTGCCCATTTTGAAGCACTATGTGGACAAAGTGGCGCATACACACGGCGGGAACTATCCAGAATTGGTGACGCTGTATGATGTTTTTTCACAGACTTATGAAGACCTCCAATTCCACATGCAAAAGGAAGAGCGTCTGATTTTTCCTTATGTGCAAACTTTGGTCAAAGCCCAACGAAGCGGCACACCTTTACCGCTTGCCCCTTTTGGTTCTGTCGCCAATCCGATTCGGGTGATGAATGACGAGCATGATACTGAGGGGGATAGATTTCGCCGTATTCGGACTTTGCTCAACGACTACGAAGTGCCGCCTTATGCTTGTATGACTTGGCGGGTGATGTTGCAAAAGTTAGAAGAATTTGAAAAAGACTTGCATCAGCACATCCACTTGGAAAATAACATTTTATTTCCAAAAGCGGAACGTTTAGAAAATATCGTCGCAAGGGCTTAGTTTTGCAGCTCAATTCAATACAAAAATTATGTTTTCTAAGACATGTGAATACGCCATTCGAGCCATTATCTACATTTACAACAAATCAAATTTATGTGAATGTAAAGTAGGCATCAAGGAAATAGCGACTGAAATACAGTCGCCAGAGCATTTTACGGCTAAAATATTGCAACTATTGAGCCGTCAAGAAATTGTTTCATCCACAAAAGGTCCGAATGGCGGATTTTTCATGAATACCCGTCAAGGTCAATTGAATTTGTTAGAAATCGTCAAAGCTGTTGATGGACCCCATGTTTTTACAGGCTGCCTCTTAGGTTTGAGTCAATGCGACGAAACCAAACCCTGCCCTATTCATGCCCAATACAAACCCATTCGGGATAAAATGAAACTCATGTTGTCGAGTACAACCGTTGAAAGCCTTGCGACGAAATTTGAAGGCGGGTTGGTGTTTCTTTCTAAATAAACTTTTTTTATTCTGCTCGTGGTAACGGGGCGTAGTGACGAGGTGACTTCGAGTCACCCCGTCACTTTGTTGTGCGATTCCCCCTCCTCTTTAGCTTCAAATCCAGTTAAAAATCACCCTTTCACATGACTTTTATCATTAAAACCGATAAAAAATAAGGCGTGCTTTGCTGCATCAAAATAAAAGACAAAAAACTCTTTTATTATTTTAAGACAATACTGATCCGAAGGATTCCTTAGGAAGGGGTATTTTATCCATATATATCAAAATTATTTTAAAACTAAAATCGCCTATTATGAAAAGGTTCTCCTTAATTATTCTGGTTTTTAGTGCCCTCGCTTGGGGAATTTCTTGCGGCAATGATGGTGCAGCTGAGCGCAAAAAAGAACAGCCGTTTGACCTCGCCAAAGTCGAGCAACAGCCCGAAGTGCATGGTACTGAAATCAAAGAAGTCAAATTGACGAATCCACTTGACAAAGCAATGGTCACGTCTGGAAAGGGCATTTATGACTTAAAATGTGGGGCTTGTCACAAGCTCACAGGTGAAAAAATCGTCGGTCCAGGTTGGAAAGATGTCACCAAACGCCGTCAACCCGTTTGGATTATGAACATGATTACAAACGTCGACATGATGCTCGAAAAAGACCCCGAAGCGCAAAAGTTACTTGAACTATGTCTCGTCAGAATGCCGAATCAAAACATTTCGGAAAAAGAAGCCCGCGACATTGTTGAGTTTATGCGTGAAAACGACGGGGAAAAATAAACAGTACCCCCCTCAGTATTTCTTTAAGTTTTGAGTTAAAAGTTTTGAGTTTTGAGTTACGCATAGCTCAAAATGTGAAATCCTAAATCCAATCCATTCTCTTTTAAAAAATAGTGAATCAATGAAAAATCACGTTCTCAAATTCTTAGCAGCTTGCATCATTCTCTCCGTCGGTTTCAGCACGCAAAGCTGTAAGCCCAAAGACGCAAGCTCGGCGGTTTCAAGCGATGCCGCACAAAAGGTCTATGTCGCACCTGGCAAAAAAGACGAATTTTACAACTTCGTTTCAGGCGGTTTTAATGGACAATTGTCTGTTTATGGCATTCCGTCAGGTCGTTTGTTGCGCATCATCCCTGTTTTTTCGGTCTTTCCTGAAAATGGTTACGGGTATAGCGAAGAGACTAAACCTATGTTGAACACTTCTCATGGCTCCGTGCCGTGGGACGACCTGCATCACGTTGCGTTGTCGCAAACAAAAGGCGAACACGATGGTCGCTGGGTTTTTGCCAATGGCAACAATACACCGCGTATCGCAAGGGTGGATTTGAAAAGTTTCCGTACAACGGAAATCATCGAATTGCCCAATTCAGGTGGCAATCACTCATCGCCTTTCATTACTGAAAATACGGAATATGTCGTTGCAGGCACACGTTTTTCTGTACCTGTTGGTGACAATTTGGACGTGCCGATTAGCTCTTTTAAGCAGAACTTTAAAGGCTATGTCAGTTTCATCAGTGTCGGCAAAGAAGGGCAAATGGATATTGCTTTCCAACTCAAAACACCAGGTATCAGTTTCGACCTTTCTCATGCCGGAAAAGGCAAATCGCATGGTTGGTTCTTCTTTTCTTGTTACAATACAGAACAAGCCCATACGCTTTTAGAAGTCAACGCTTCGCAAAAAGACAAGGACTTTATCATGGCGGTTAACTGGAAAAAAGCCGAAGAATACCTCAAACAAGGCAAAGGTAAGAAGATGAAAACCCGCTACGCCCACAATGTCTATCATGAAAAGACACATACAGCGACTTCAACCATCAAAGAAGAAGTGATGACTTTAGACCCGAAGGACTGCCCTGATATGATTTATTTTATGCCTTGTCCTAAGTCGCCGCACGGTTGCGACACCGACCCGACAGGTGAATACATTGCTAGTAGTGGTAAATTGGCAGCTGTTGTGCCTGTTTTCTCTTTTACAAAAATGCTGAAAGCGATTGCAGATAAAAATTATGATGGCAGTTTTGACGGTATTCCTGTTTTGAAATATGATGCTGTATTGCATGGTGAAGTTCAAAAAGCAGGTTTAGGTCCTTTGCACACGGAGTTTGACGCTGAAGGGCATGGTTATACATCGTTTTTCGTTTCGTCTGAAATCGTTAAATGGGATGTTGCAACACTCAAAGTCCTTGATAGAGTACCTACATACTATTCCGTCGGTCATTTGAGTATTCCGGGCGGTTCAACTGTCAAACCACATGGCAAATACGTTATTGCTTACAATAAAATTACAAAAGACCGCTATTTGCCAACAGGTCCTGAACTGGCACAATCGGCTCAGATGTATGATATTACAGGCGATAAAATGAAACTTTTGCTCGATTTTCCAACAGTCGGTGAACCGCACTACGGCGAAGCCATTCCCGCAAATTTGGTCGCACCAAACAGTGTAAAGATTTATAAAATTGAGGAAAATCAGCATCCTTATGTGTCAAAAGGCGAAGGACAAACCAAAGTCGAACGCAAAGGCAATCAAATACACGTATATATGACGTGCATTCGCTCGCACTTTACGCCCGACAATATTGAAGGTATCAAACTAGGTGATGAGGTCTATTTCCATCTAACGAACCTTGAACAGGATTGGGATGTGCCACATGGTTTTGCCGTTCGGGGTTCTGCCAATGCTGAAATTCTCGTCATGCCAGGCGAAACACAAACCTTAAAGTGGAAACCTGATGCCGTGGGTGTTATTCCTTTCTA
>JAYSQG010000070.1:0-4348 GCA_043721685.1 Saprospiraceae bacterium
AACAGATATTGCTCTGGAATGGGATAAAAAATCAATAAAAACCCAAAACACACGCCTGATAATACTGAACCATAATACGAAATTTTAGGTGCATCCACATTCCAAAACACAAAAATCGGTGCCAATCCCATCACCATTGTACCACTTACAGTCGTTGCAGACAGTATTTCTGGATTGAAAAATATCGGAATCGTTCCAAAAACGGCTACCGCTATCATCGTCAAACGCGCTTTTGAAACGCTCAAATTCCGTTCTTTCAATAAATCAATATGCACCAATTTTGCCGTTGATGTAAAGGTTGAGTCAATCGTTGCGGCGGCTGATGTGAGCATAATGGTGTTCATCATCAACAATAAAGTTGTACCCATTAATTTCGCTACTTCAAGTGTCGGCGGTGAATTAAGTCCTTTCAATGCCGCAAAAGTGCCAACAGAACTGAACAAAATGATACAACTGCCACCAATCACCGTTGCCCCCATATACGATTTCAACGTCGTCTTGGGGTCTGTGATAAACCCTCTATCCGTCAATATCGGGTCGTGAAAAGGGTAACTCAATACTTGAATCAGAGCCACAAAAAAGAGGTTTAAGCCTTGACTCATCGTCCAATGTCCACTTGTCACAATGGTTTTTACCCCCCCCTCAGTATTCGGAATGATAATGCCTAAAATCATTGCCATGAGTAAAACAAACATGCCCATTTGAATCAAATCCGTAATAATTGAAGTGCGCATTCCGCCTTTTAAGGTGTATGCTAAAGTCAATAAAGTGAACACAACTAAGGCACTGAAATAGCCTGTACTGCCTTGTGCGCCAAAATAACTGCCCACAATCATCGTATTTGACCATATTTCGTTGAGCAAACGAAAGGCAATCAATATGGTAAAAAGGACTACTGCGCCTTGACCATATTTGGTTTGGAGAAAGTGGTGAATACTTTTAAACCCGCCTTTCGTCCGCATTTTGTAAATAATCACACCCGCCACTAAGAACGAAAAATAATAACCCGCATACGCCACGCCGCCAACGATGCCGTATTTATAGCCCAAATCCGCTGCATTTGTAATGGATTTGGCAAAAAGCCAACAAATAACAAGGCTGCTCGTGAGCAAAAAAGCATTGGGCGGCTTGTCGTTGTGGCTGCCTCTGAAAAAATCATTGGCTTTGTTCGACCATGGTGAAATCCAAAACAGTAATATGTTGACGGCAATCATTATTATCCATTGCCATGCGAGTGTACTCATATATCTTTGTTTGTTTTACTCTTTTTCATTTGCTTACCTATTGACATCAAAATTCGGTCAATTTTGAAAGCAGTTTCTTTATCTTTATTTATTTTAAGACCTTTAAACCAATTTTTATAATCTTCTATTAGGGCTTTATGATTGCTATTAATTAGGTTCACCTTTTGATATTCTTCGATTTTTGAAGTATTTTTAATATCCGTTATATAAATTCCGTAGGCTCTCAAGACGTGCTGGTCAATAATTGCTTCTTTTTCATCAGCTAAAAACTTTCCGAAATTGTAAAAGACTAGAGCATTTGTTTGCTCATCTTTTTCTGTTTTATCAGTTGAAAGTATACCTTCTATGACATGCTTTAACTTAGGCAAATCACCTTGTTTCCATAAAACAGCATATAAAAGTTTTTCTAATGGCGTCTGTAATTCTTCTTGATTTAACACAAAAGAATTATCATTAGTAAGCACTTTTTTGAATCGCAAATTTTGTATATCCTCTGGGCTAATTTGAAAATCAATTTTCGGATATTTAATATCAGATGTTTGATATTTTAAAGGAATATCAGCCTTGTTTCTAATTTCATCTAAATCTTCAATGCTCGTTGATGATTCAATTTGTTTCATAAAGTCTTTTAATTCTAATATTTTCATATTGCTTCAATTTAAAAATTAAGGTATAGTGAGCGGGTGATTATGAATCACCCGCTCACTTCGGGCTTTCCTAATTATCCCACCAAACAGGTGAATTCACACTGTTTTTGTTCGTTTTATCTGAAACTGTCTTGAAATTCGCATTATTCAAAGCATCTTCCGAAGTCGGGTATGGCATACGAACAGGTATCAAATTTTGATTCAAACTCGCTGAAATCGCCTTTAATTTTGGAAAGCCTGTGCGCCGATATTCAATCCAACCTTCGTAACCATCGGCAATATTGGCTAACCATTTTTGCGTAATGATTTGCTCAATCGCATTATTGCCTGCCGATTTGTATGCCACCGACCCCCTCAGTAAATAGTCGGTTGGGAGGGTCGTGTACCAATAATCGAAGGACTGTTTGATGCCTGTTTCATAAAATGTTTTGGCATCGCCCGTTATCAAAGACCGTTCTGCGGCTTCGGCTAAAAGGAAATTCATTTCGGCACTTGTCATAAAATTCGCTCTGTATTTGCCACCCGCATCTTCTCTAAAAATGCGCCCTGTCAATGAGTAATTACTTGCGGTGATAGACAGCTTTGAGGCATCAGGGCCATTCAATAAACCTTTGTAAATCAAAGTATTACTTGCTGTTGGACGGAAGAAAACGGTTTTGCGTGGGTCGTCCAATTTTGTTAAAATCGAATCAATCGTTTCGGACATAATGAACAAATTATAGTCGCCTGTTTTTGCCGTTGTCATACGGAAATTATTGGGCGGACTTGCGGAAAAAGTATAGTTGGCATTGTCCGCAGATGTTTTGATATAGTCACCATCAGATGCAATTTTCGCCAATTGAGTCGCTACATTTTCTCTGCTTGAAATACGCATTAAAGCTTTGAATTTCAATGAATTAGCGAGTTTACGCCACTTAGTTAAATCGCCTGAATAAACGATGTCGCCTTGTAGTTTTATCGCACCTTTGTAGTTGTTGATAGCTAAAATGCCTTTGTCCAAATTCTCAATAATGCCACCTGCACCGACGTAAATATCGCGCTGTGCATCATATTTCGGCGCAACGATACCTGATTTACCTTGCAAAGCTTCTGAATAAGGCACATCGCCGTACAAGTCCGTCAAAGCGGCGGTGACGTAGGCTTTATAAATCAATGCGGGACCTTCATAGACGGCAAAAGCGGTGTTTGCCCTTGATTTTACCAATAAAATCTCATTATCTCTTAGGTTTTCATAGAGAAAATTCCACGGCTTGCCGCCATATTGCGGTTCGGTCAAACTGTGGCGGTCAAAGAGATTGAAGTCAATGGCAGTGAAATATTGCCCTAAAAGATTGCCCGCCACAAAGCCTTCATAGGACATTTGCTCGGCATAATCATACAATACTTTGCGGAACAACAGCTCGGGTTGTACGTCCACAGGTGTCGTCGGATTGACGTTGATGGTTTCAAAATCCTTTGTGCAACTGACCAATTCCAACAGTAAAAACAGAAAGCTATATTTTAAAATATTTTTCATTTTTTCGATTTTAAAAATTAATTTTTTTTTGTTAACACATAGCCACATAGGACACATAGTTTATTGATAATCAATTTTTTATAAAAAAAATATGTGTCCTATGTGACTATGTGTTAACCCCCAAACTTCAAAACGTTACCCCTAATTTAAACCCAAAACTCCGTGTTGTTGGGTAGCTCATATCCTCGACACCTGATACCAATTTTTGCTGTTGAAAGCCAAATTGTTCAGGGTCAAAATGCGGAATTTTGCTGAAAGCATACAAATTACGTCCGACCAAAGAGACATTGATGCTCTCGAAATAGCCATTCAAAAACAATTTTGGGAATTGATAACCAATCTGTACTTCTCTAAGTTTGACAAAAGACGCATCGTAAGTATTGTTCTCCTCGTGGTTGCGGTCGTAGTACATACGGTAGTAGGTTTCTGCCGAAACTGCCGTCGTATTAGGTTGATACACAGGCTTATCTGTCGTGCCAACATTGACCACACCCTTGGCAACGATACCCGCATCAGGGCGATACTCGGTCTCTTTCAATTGTCCTGCGACACCTGCCAAAGCGAGTGTACGAGACACCACTTTACCGCCTTGCCGCCAATCGAGCAAAAATGAAAAGTTGAAATTCTTATACGTAAAAGCATTATTCAAACCGACTGAAAAATCGGGATTGTAGTTGCCCAATTTTATCAAATTATTGTTGACAATATAACGTCCGTCTTTGCCGATGACAAAATCGCCGTTTTCGTTTCTTTGATAACCCGTTCCCCACATATCGCCCAAACGTCCGCCAACTTGGGCTTGATACCAAACTGTTTGATTGATATTGTCATAAATACTGTTGTAAGCCAACGTAATTGTATTGGCAGACTGCGGCAAAGATTCAACGATATTGGTATAAGTTGAAAAATTAGCGGTGGCACGCCACATAAAATCCTTTGTT
>JAYSQG010000071.1:0-2007 GCA_043721685.1 Saprospiraceae bacterium
TTTTTTTTACGAGCGCAATCTTCAATAAAAGACATCATTCGAGAAGCGAAACCTTTGCCTTGAAAGTCTTTCTTCAAGTAAATGCGTTCTAATTCAGTCATTTCAATAGATTCAAACGGAGAAAAATCAGAATAGAAATGGGGTCTATCGGTATGCAAAGGTGATTTATTGGTATTGATTTTGAAATAACCAATAACATGATTATCCTGTTCAATGAAATAAAAAAAAGCCCCCTCAGTATTCATCTCTTTTTGAAGTTGTTCGGGTGCAAAGGTTTGTTCAACGTAGGCATAAAACTCCGTTGGATCGTTTTTATCGGCATACGTTTCGATAAACGTTGTACAAGCGATTTCGACCAATTGATATAAGTCCTTAGGTTCGATAAGTCGGTAAGTCATGGTGTATTTTGCCCAATAGCTTTGTTTGAAAACTCAAAAATAAGCATAAAAAGGAGTTTATTAATTTTTTTTTCCTTTTTCCTTTTTAACCAAAAAAGGTACTAAGTGTAAGAAATACAATCTAAATTTGCCGCTACAAGTAATATCAAAAGCAATCATTACAAACAAGATCAATTTTTTTATAATAAATACATACTTAATAATAGGTATTTTGAAATTAAAGCATTTTGAAATTCCTGAAGTATAAAAATCCTTACTTTTTAGAATGAACAAAATCGAAACGTGTATTTTCGACCTCGACGGTGTTATTTGCGATACTGCCAAATATCATTTTAGGGCTTGGCGGCGATTGGCAAATGAACTTGGATTTGACTTTACGGAAGAAGACAATGAGAAATTGAAGGGCGTTAGTCGAGTCGAATCCCTTAATTTGATACTCAAATGGGGCGGCATCGTTGAAAATGACGAAGAGGTCAAAGCCCTGTATGCCGAAAAGAAAAATAACTGGTACCTCGAATACATCTTGCGTATGACACCCGATGAAATACTACCCGGTGTTAAAAATTTTCTCGATGAATTGAAAAGCAAAAGTGTGCATATTGTTTTGGGGTCTGCTTCAAAAAATTCAAGAACGATTTTAGACCGTGTTGAATTGACCGATTATTTCGATGCGATTATTGATGGCAACTCGACGACAAAAAGCAAACCCGACCCTGAAGTTTTTCTGTTAGGTGCAGAAGCTGTTGGTTCAAAACCTAAAAGTTGTATCGTTTTTGAAGATGCTGAAAAAGGTGTAGAAGCAGCTTTGCGCGGCAATTTTTATACGGTTGGCGTTGGGCATCCCGATATTTTGGATGATGCACATATTGTCATTCCAGGGTTTGAGTATATTGAGTATGCTGAGATTTTGGATGCTTTGAAGTCTTCGGTTGGTACAATGGCTTAAAGAATTAATTATCAATCAAATAGAGTGTATGAAAAATTATATTATCCACGACGAATGGAAAATTATTGAAGACAAATGGCGACCTGAATACAACGAAATTTCAGAATCGCTTTGCTCACTTGGCAACGGACGCATGGGGCAACGAGCCAATTTTGAAGAGGCATATTCTGGAAAAACATTAAAAGGAAGTTATGTCGCAGGCGTTTATTATCCCGACAAAACGAAGGTGGGTTGGTGGAAAAACGGCTATCCTGAATATTTTGCAAAAGTGCTGAATGCACCGTCTTGGATAGGTATTGATGTTGAAATTGATGGCGAAACGCTTGATTTAGCGACTTGTGAAGTGACGGCTTTTGAGCGCGTTTTGAATATGAAACAAGGCGTTTTGACTCGGAAAGTGAAAGCTAAAATGCCTTCTGGTAAAATTGTAAAGATTGATTCAACCCGTTTTTGCTCTATAGTGGACGATGAATGTGGCGCTATTCGCTATGCAATTACAGCCGTAAACTTCAAAGGGAAACTGTCTGTGACCCCCTCAGTAGATGCCGATATTTCGAATAAAGACACCAACTGGGATGAAAAATTTTGGAAAGAAGTGACCAAAGTCGTGAAAAACGCACAGGCTTATGTTGTTGCAGAAACGAAAAAAACTGCTTTTCAAGT
>JAYSQG010000072.1:0-5023 GCA_043721685.1 Saprospiraceae bacterium
AAGGCTGATCGCGGTCGCTGGCGATGGCGCCCCTGCGCCCGCGGTGAGGTGCGTGTGGTTGAGAAACTGCGCCTGGGTCACGAGCGGCCCGGTCCCGCCTGTGCCGTCGTCGACGATGAACTGCCGCTCGGGCGCCGGCTTTGCGATGATGTCGCCGTCCTTCGTCATCGTCATGCTGGCGCCGGCGTTGTTGTACATGGTGACCTCGCCGGCCTTGCCGCCAACGGGGCGGTAGCGGCGATCGGATGTCGCGACCACGAGTGGGTGCGCGCGGTCGCCATTCGGGAAGATTACGATCGCCTCGGCGCCCGCCAGCGGCACGCTCGAGAACCCGTACGGCTGATGATGCTCGGCGCCGTCGACGGTCTCCCCGAAGAGTACGCCGAGCTGTAGCAGCTGCAGCTTCTTGCCATCGTCGGCGAGCTGCACGACCGAGCGCGCGATCGTGTTTGCCACGCGCGTGACCAGCGGCTTGATCATGCGTTCGATGTGCCTGAACGTATCGCGGTCGATCGCCATCAGAGTCTCTCCTTGCCCTTCGTGGCACCGTTCTCTGCGCGCCAGGTGCCTTCACCGCTGACCACTGCGACGTTCTGCGGCTCGGGCGTGAATGCGTCAGGTCGAACGAGGCGCAGCTGTGAGGTCTTGCCGTCGTGGCCTGCAGCGAAGTCGACTTGCGAGATCATCATGTCGCCCTCGATCCCGAGCAGCCGTTTCGCGAGCACGGGAACGATCGCGTTGATCGGCCAGAGCTTGCCGCTCGGCTGAGTCCATCCCTGCACCGTGATCGTCGCAGTCGCGGCTTTGGCCGCGCGGATGCGCGCTTCCCAGTCGGCTCGCCGGCGAGCGTCCGCGGTGGTGAGCCCCTTCTCTGGGCGGATGACGAGCACGCGATTCGTGCGCGGCACATCGATGTCGACGGCCTCGGCTTGCACGCGCGTCGCCTCGCCGTTCGCGTCGTCAGTACCCGGCGGCTGCGACGAGACGAGATAGCGGTGAAAGCGATCCGAGGCGTCGTAGTCGATCGACGCCTCCTTGATGTTGTCGCCTTCGACCAGCGGTGCTGCGCGGGCCTTGCCGGCCTGCGTGATCAGAATGCCGCCGTTACCGTCGCTCACCACGAGCACGCCGGCGGACGCAGCCGCGCGCTTGATCGCGTCGTAGCCGGTCTCGCCGGGATGCGCGACGAGCAACGGATCTTTCTTGAGCACGAGGTCTGGTTGTACGGTCACGCGGATGTCGTGCTGCGCGGCAATTTGGGTGACGAAGTGCGCGATGTCGACGTTGCGATACGTCCACTTGTGGCCCTTCGTGCTCGAGTCGGGGATCAGGATCGAGCAGTCGACGAGATCCGCCGCCCGGTCGCGTCCCGAGACCTGCATCGATCGCGAGGTGCCGGAGACGCTGAGGCCGCGCTTGTCGACGTACCCGTTGATCACGATCTGTCCAGCGATCTCGACCCGGCACGCATCACCCTCGGTGATCGGCCACGGGGCTTCTTCGTCGCCCCAGCGATCACTGACCTCGAGCGCGAACGAGCCCGCGAGGCTCTCGATCGACCGCGTGATCTTGATCGACTCCCAGCCCTCGTAGCGGAATCCGCCGACGAGCAGCGCTACTTCGTCAGCCATTGCTGAGGACTTTCAGATCGCCTGCGACGAAGCCCGGGTGCTGGACCTTGTTGCGCGCGATCAGGTCGAGCTCGAGGTCTGTCGAGCCGTAGAGCTGGTAGGCCAGGAGGAGCGATGGGATCGGTACGCTGCGCGTAACCGTGACGATGCGCGCGAGCGCCGCGCCGCCCGGCACCGCGCTGAGAACCTGCGATCGAAGATCGACGAGGGCAGGGTAGCCGGTGTCGTTCGCGAGCGATGCTTGCTCGTCGAGCATGTCGGCGATCCGATCGCGCGCGTTGGTCGCGTCGTCGCTCGAGGTGAACGCGGCGACCGTGGCGAGGCGAGCGGCCTGGATGGCGAACACGCGGCGCAGCGCGCTCGTAAGCGCGGCCTGATTCGCGATCTCGCGCGTGCGAGTCGCGGTGCTGCCGGTGACAGTTGTGCCGAGATCGAAGCCGTACGCATCGATCATCGCGCTCATGACAGAGCCCGGCGAACTGAGGAGCGTGTCGCTCAGCGCGCTGATCGCTGCGCGGAATGCTCCGAGGATCCCGGCCGGTGTGCGCACGAGCGACGACGCCTCCGCGGTGATCACAGCCACCGAGCCGGCGAGCGCCGCGGCTTCCTGCGCCGCGCCGACGACCGGGCCGAGCACCGTCTGCATCGCGCCAGCTGCTTTCGTGATCGCCGCCGATGCGGACGCCAGCGCGAACGCCGGCAGTCCGGACGGATCGAATACCGCGACGAGCTCGGCATCGGTGGCGGCGTCAGCAAGGTCCGCGCTTGTCGCAACCGCGCCGGCACCGTCGACAGCGATCGTCGGGGTCGGTGCCTGCGCGGGCGTCTCGGAGAACTCGACCGAGAACGTGGCGAATCGGCCTTCCTTCGGCGACTCACGGACCGTGACGCTGCTGCAGATTGCGCGCTTGCGACCGTAGTACGGGTGCACGAGCGCGCCCGGTCCCGACGTCTCCTCGAGCGCAGTCAGCAACGCGTCGCGCTGGGCGATGTAGTCGTCACCGATCACGTAGCCTTCGACGCGGAACGTCGTTGCGTTCTTGCCGAGGTCCTCGACGAACGGCTCGTCACGGTAGGGGAACTGGTGGACCGCGGTGCGCCGGCCGCCCGCGCGATCCGACGAGTCGACGAAGAACGGCACGCCGCGGAACGATGCGCCGATCAGAGATTTGCCCGCGAAGTCGACGCGGCGCAGTCCGTCGAGCCAGTTCATGTTCCGAAGCTCATTTGCTGTCCGACGCTGAGGTCAACGTCGCCGGTGTTGCTCGGGTCGGTCTTGACGCGCGTGCCCTTCGGCGCGCCCGTGATGTCGATCGTGACCTTGGACTTGGATGTTCCGAGCACCGCGGCGAGTTCGGCGGCGATGCCCTTCGCGAGTGAGGTATTTTGAAACGCGAGCGCGGCCTTCGTGGCATCGAGCTGATCCGCGACGGTCGGCCCGGTGTCCGCCGGCTTTGCGGGGCCCTCGATCTGCGCCTGGAGTGTTTTGTCATCGAGGTCCTCGCGCGCGTGCGATTGCCCGATGTCGTATGTCGCTTGCTGCCGGGCCTGCGCGTCGATCTCGTCGTCGGATAGGTCCGGGCTGTTTTCGCGAATCTCGTCGCGGTGCTGACGGACCAACTTCTTGTATGCGATCTTTTCGCCGGCCATGCGGCCGACCGCGGCGAGCGCTTTGATCGCAAGGATCGCGGCTGCGGCGCCTGCGGCGACGGCGGCGAGCTCCAGGATCAGGGGACCGAGCGGCGACATCAGCATCGCGGCGCCAAGGGTCACGAGTGCGGAGACCAGCGGCCCCACGAGCACGGCCACCACGGCGAGCGCTGCCGTCTTGAGCCCACCGATCTTGTCGACGAACGCGACGACCCATTTGACCGCGCCGACAACGGCATCAACTACCGCGTGCACGGCAGCGGGTAGCTTCTCGCCGATCTGCGAGGCCCATTGTGCGATCTGTTCG
The DNA here is from genome assembly GCA_043721685.1 of Saprospiraceae bacterium. GTDB lineage: Bacteria > Bacteroidota > Bacteroidia > Chitinophagales > Saprospiraceae > JAAFJT01. Next base: position 3,589 of record JAYSQG010000072.1, read on the forward strand.
CGATGTCCCGACAGCCACGTGCGGAGCTGGTCTATGAGCACGGTAAGTGCCGGAGAGAGGCCGCTGACGATCGCGGCCTTCACGCCGTCGGTTGCGGCATGGAGCTTGTGCAACGCCGCATCGGTCAAGCCGGCCTTGTCCGCCGCGTCCTGCTGCGATCCGGCCATGTCGATGTACTCGTCGGCGAGCCCCTTCACCCCCTTCGCACCCTGCGCGAGTAGCGGCGCGAGCGACGAGTTCCCAACCGTGGCCGCAGCGAGCGCCGCGCGCTTCGCCGGATCCTCGATCTTCGCCATCGCATCCGACAGCAGGTAGAACGCCTCTTCGTTGCTCTTCGCCGCCTTCATGTGCTTGAGCAGCTCGGGCGTAGACTTCGCCATGAACGCGGCCATGCGGCCGGTGCCCGCGCGCGCCTTGCCGAGTGACACGTTCATCGCCTCGAGCCCGACGTCGAGATCCTCGACGGGCGCGCCGGCCTGCTTGGCCGCGTACCGCATCGCAGCCAGGAAGTCGACGCCGACTCCCATCCGCTGCGCCTTGTCGCCGAGCAGGTCGAACTCGTCGACGAGATGGAACACCGCGATGCCTGCGAGCCCGACGACGCCGCCGATCATCGCGACCTTCGAGAGCAAGTCGCCGATCGCTGCGCCCACGCCCTTGAAGCCGTCCGCTACGCCGCTGAGGCCGCTCTTCTCGGCGTAATCACCGAGGGCTTTGCCAAGGTCCCGTCGCGGCTTTGACGCGTCGTCAAGAGCCTTGTTGATCTCGCGGATCTTCGCCGTAGCCCGATCGACGGTGCTGATCGTAATCGCGAGCTTCGTATCTTTGTCGGCCATAGCGTCACCGCTGCTCGCACCACTTCAAACGATCGAACCAAAATTGGAGATCCTCGGGCTCCATCGCCCAAAGCTCCGACGGCTGGACGCCTAGGCCTTTCGCGAGGACCGCGAAAAAATCTTCCCAGGACCCAGGCACCGAACGAAAAAAGCTAGAGCGATCTCGATTACCTCCCCGGCATCATCCGGATCGAGTAGCTCGATCACGCGGAGCGGCTGCCCACTGAGGCGAGACGCGATCATCATCAGCTGCTCGGCCGTTGGCGTGACGTCTACCTTGAGGCCCTTCATCGCAATGAGCTGGCCGCGCTGGAACGTCAGCTTGTCGATGGTGGTGGTGCCGAGAGTGACCGGGTAGGCGAGGGTGAGAACTAACGGCCAGACGACCTCCACTGCGATCTCCGCCACCGCGTCGGTGGCTTCCGCTTCCGTGTCCGGCACTAGCTGACCTCCTCCGCGTCGCTCCCATCCCAACGGACGGCGATCTCTGCTTCCTCGGAACTCGCGGTTCCCTCGCCGGTGAACGCGCCCTCTCGCAGCACGATCATTTTGCCGTTCGCAAGCGTGAGCGAGATCGTGAGGTCTTTGCCCGTCACGAG